>NZ_JAYGHW010000077.1:0-16194 GCF_034932185.1 Spirulina sp. CCNP1310
AACTTTTGCGCTGGACGCAAGCAACGCTTCAGGAGAATCGACCTCTACTTTGGCTGGAGTCATCCTGTCTGAGCAAGTTGGCTCGTTGAGTGAAGAATCCCCGTCGCTTTAGCGCGGGGAGTGTCAACACAATATCCGCAGAGAAGGAGTCTTGTGGTGAATCCAGTACAGCGACAGTCGCTTTCAGCCCCCTTTCATTTTATCCCGGTTTAATCACCGTTAAGCTTAAAGCTAAAGATCAGGAGGGTAAGATGGCGGTAGATTACGATGTGGTGATTATTGGCGGCGGTTCGGGGGGGTTGGTGGTGGCCAGTGCGGCGGCGCAACTCAAGGCCAAGGTGGCTTTGGTGGAAAAAGCAAAGTTAGGGGGGGATTGTCTTTGGTATGGCTGTGTTCCCAGTAAATCCCTGATCCATGCGGGAAAAATTGCCCATGAGGTGCGTAACAGTTCCCGCTTTGGCATTTATACTGAACTGCCCCAGATTAAGTTCCGCGAGGCCATGGGCCATGTGCAACAGGTGATTCAGACTATTGAACCCCATGATTCCCCCGAACGATTTCGGGGTTTGGGGGTAGAGGTGATTTTTGGCGATGGTGCGTTTCAGGATCGCCATACTTTTGTGGTGAATGGGCGAAAACTGACGGCCCGGGCCTTTGTGATTGCCACTGGCTCCCGTCCCGCCATTCCCGCCATTCCCGGTTTAGAGGAAGTGGGCTATCTCACCAATGAGCAGGTTTTTAGTCTTGAAGATTGTCCCCCCTCCCTCGCGGTGATTGGGGCGGGGCCCATTGGTTGCGAATTGGGGCAAGCGTTGCATCGCTTGGGGGCAGAGGTGACGATTTTAGCCAGTGGCGATCGCCTTCTCCCCAAGGAAGATCCCACCGCTGCCGCCGTGGTAGAAGCCCAATTAATCCAAGATGGGCTTCGTATTCTCCACAATGCCAGGGCCGAAAGCGTCAGCCTCCGAGAGGGGAAAAAACAGATCCGGGCCGGTGGGGAAACCATTACCGTAGATCAAATTCTGGTTTCCGCTGGTCGTCGCCCCAATGTTGAGGGCTTAAATCTTGAAGCCGCTGGTGTGGCCTATAGTCCCCAAGGTTTACAGGTGGATTCTGCCCTGCGCACCACGAACCCCCGGATCTATGGCTGTGGCGATGTGATTGGCGGTTATCAGTTTACCCATGTGGCGGGGTATGAGGCGGTGTATGTGTTGACCAATGCCCTGTTTTCCCCCGTGAAAAAATTCTTTCCCAGCCGCATTGATTATCGGGTGATTCCCTGGGCCACGTTTACGGATCCGGAGTTGGCGCGGGTGGGCTTAACGGAGCAGCAGGCCCGCGATCGCCATGGTGACGATCTCGCCATCCTAGAACAGCCCTTTGCGGGGGTAGACCGCGCCCAAGCGGAGGGGGCCACGGCGGGGTTTGCGAAAATCATTACCCGCAAAAATGGCGAAATTTTAGGGGCGCATTTGGTGGGCCCCCATGCCGGGGAATTAATCCATGAAGTTGTTCTAGCCATGGCCAATAACCTGCCGGTGGGTAAGCTCACCGGCATTCACATTTACCCCACCCTCTCGGAGGTGAATAGCAAAGCGGCGTTATTGCTCAAAAAACAAACCTATGGTCAACAGCAGGGCTTACAAAATTTTCTCGCTCAGTTTTTCGCATTCCTGCGCCGCTTTTAAGGGCGATCGCTTGCCAAGGGGGAGGGGATGGGGTACAACGTGGCCTGTAGATATCCTCAACATTGATCCGCATCATGGTTAACGTTTCTGGCCGGAGTTTGACCCTTGGGGTGATGGGGGCGATCGCTGCTAGCCTCCTCTGGGGTGTGGCCGTCCCCCTGCTGCCGATGAGCCTCAACCCCATCGCCGAAGCGCAGGCCCAAGGGATTTTGAAAAAGGGCGATCGCGGTGAAGCAGTCGAGCGGCTTCAGCGGCAGCTTCAACAAGTGGGCGTGTTTAATGGCCCGATCACCGGGTTTTATGGTGATCAAACGGAAACCGCCGTCCGTCAATTTCAGCGATCACGGGGACTGAATCCCGATGGCGTGGCGGGGCAACGGACTTTAAACCTATTAGCGGAGGTGATTGCGGCCCGTAGCCGTCAACCCCAGTTTCAAACCTTTGGAGAGGGTTCCCAAGGCGATCGCGTTGCCCAACTCCAACTGCGTCTCCAACTCTTGGATTATCTCACCAATGCCCCTACCCGCAATTTTGACCGAGCTACGAAAGCGGCCTTAATCCAGTTCCAGCGCGATCGCGGCATCAATGCCGATGGCGTGGTGGGGCAACAAACTTGGACGGTAATCCACAGTGCCATTTCCACCGCCCAAATTCGCAATATGCAGGAAAGGCTCCGGGTGGCTGGGTTTTATCGCGGTTCAATTAACGGTCAGTTAGATGCCGCTACCCAACAGGCGATCGAATCAGCCCGGCGAATCTATCGGGTGAGTGCGGCGGCGGTGTTACGGGGGAGCTATTAAACCTTGACTTCACCGGCGTTTTTGTTGATTCATGCCCAAATTACCCATCCGGCCCAATTTGCGGCCTATGCCCAGGCAGTGCAGCCCTTGGTGCAGCAGTTTGGGGGGCAATATCGTGTTTTAGGGGGAGAACAAATCACCCTCGAAGGGGAAACGGCGGCGGGGTGGCGGGTGGTGATTTCGGAATGGCCGTCACGGTCGGCGGCTTTGGCCTTTTGGCATTCTCCCGATTATGCGGCGATTCGGCCCCTACGGGATGGGGCCGCCGTGGTGCGGGTACAATTACTGGATGGGCAGGCTCTCCTCCCGCTCCAGTAATTGTGCCGGAATTTCCGAGCCAGGCCCAAGCGGGAGAGTAACAGCATCAAGGTTAGGAAAGATGGTGAGAGCCGGATTCAAGTTTTTAGCGATCCTGTTGGTGACGATGATGATCGTGGTGGGGGCAGAGATGCCTACCCCTGCCCAAATTACCGGCCTGGATTTTTCCATTGAAGAGGTGAGCGGTAGCCCCAATATTCCAACGGTAAAGTTAGGCACGTTGGAAATTGCCCCGGTGTTTCTCGATGGGTATCCCGTCCTGACCGTGGCGACGGAAACCCTTGGCCCCAATGCCCAGCGCACGGGGGAGGCGGCGTTACGTTCTGATCAAATTAGCCGCCGCTTACAGCAGGTGTTGGCCAGTATGAGCAGTTATGGCCGGGAGGAGTTGGCGGATGTGAGCGATCGCCAGGCCAAAGCGGACGTATTAGCAACTCAATTGGTATTGGCATCGGAGCCGGTGAATGAAGCCACGACGGTGATCAAGGCCACATTTCCCGAAAACACCACCCCTCAGGTGATTTTCACGATCACCGAGGCCGATGCCCTCTATTCCCGCCAATCTCTCACGGAACTCTCCCAATGGCTCACCGACCGTATCCATGGCATTTTGCTTGAAGCCTGGCAGCGACGGCAACCGGCGGTCATTCTTCAGGCGGCTTTGTGGGCCTTACTTTTCCTGTTGCTGACGATTTTCACCAGCGCGGGCCTCGCCCTGTGGCAAAAGCGACTGCGGGCCCAACGGCAAATCCTCCGCCAACCGGATCCGGATTATCGCCCCTCCCAACATCCCCAAATCGCTGAAGATCAGGAATTGCCCAGCGCCCTCGAACTGTTTAAGCTTCAGTTGAATAAGTTCACCTCCCAACAGGACTACAATATCAATGCTTTTTTGCGCCAAACGGTATTTTGGGCGCAAATTTTGCTCTGGGTGTTGAGTGTGGGTCTGTTGAGTCGTTCCTTCTATTTCACCCGCCCCTTTGCCAATTGGCTGTTGGGGGTCTGGCCGGGGGAATGGCTCCGGAGTTTTGGCCAGTATGGGATTTTGGGGACACCGTTACTCCTGCTTTTGCTGTTTTTAGGCGTGAGTTTGTTAGATCGCTCGGCGACGTTGATGATTGATCAAGTGGCGCGGCAATGGTTGGAGGCCCAAACGGAGGCGATCGCCTCCTCCCAACGGTTTTCCCTGCGGGTTCCCACCCTCGTTGCCGCCGCCAAGGGGGTAAGTGCCGTGGTCTGTTATTCCGTATTCATCCTCATTGCCCTCAATCAATTTCGGGCCATCAGTACACCCCTCACCGCATTTTTAGGGATTATTACCTTTGCCATCTCCCTCGGCGCACAGAATTTCATCAAAGATGTGATTAACGGCACGCTGATTCTTTTAGAGGATCAATATGCCGTGGGGGATGTGGTGGGCATCAATAATCAGGTCAATGGTTTGGTGGAATATGTCAATCTCCGCATTACCCAACTGCGCAATATGGATGGGGAACTGATTACCATTCCCAACGGCACAATTACGTTGGTGCGCAATATGACCAGTGGTTGGTCTCAGGCGAAGCTGGTGATCACCGTGAACCCAGACACGGATTTTGAACAGGCCATGGCTGTGATGGAAAAGGTGGCAGAAGAACTCTACAACGACCCCCAATGGTGTGAGCAGATGCTAGAGCCGGCCAAAATGTTGGGGGTTGAACAACTCGATGCCAACGGCTGCCAGTTGATCCTTCTGCTCAAAACCCAACCGATGCGTCAATGGGATGTAGCGCGGGAATACCGCCGCCGCCTTAAGCGGGCCTTTGAACAGGAGGCGATCGCCATCGGCATCCCCCGCCAACACCTCTTCATTGATTACCAGCCCACCGCAAAGCCTTAAACCCAAACAAAAACCCCCTTTTTTAAGGGGGTCAAATTCCAAAACCCCCCTTTTTAAGGGGGGCCGGGGGGATCTTACTCCGTTTAAATCTTGAGGGATCCCCCCGGCTACGCCGACCCCCTTTTTAAGGGGGTCAAATTCCAAAACCCCCCTTTTTAAGGGGGGCAGGGGGGATCTTACTCCGTTTAAATCTTGAGGGATCCCCCCGGCTACGCCGACCCCCTTTTTAAGGGGGTCAAATTCCAAAACCCCCCTTTTTAAGGGGGGCAGGGGGGATCTTCCTAAACCTTCGCCGCTACTTTGCTTTCCGTACCACGGGTTAACCGCTCATAGGAATCGCGCATTTTCAGACCCACCAACACTTGGAACAGGCCCGTGCCATTTTCAGAACCGGGATAGTCCTTATGCTTGAGCACCAACTCCGTCATCTCCCCGTAATAGCGGGTGGAAGTATTGCTCAGGTGGCTTTCGATGTAGATCATCTCTTCGAGATTATCAAACTGGCCATCTACTTCTAGGATCGAAACCTCATGGCCCATGTAAGCATCGGGGCCATAATAAAGCTTGATGCCGGGGTAGTTACAGGTCAGTTTCCGACCACAGGGCCGCCAATCAATGGTAGACCCTTCATCAAACAGGTAAACCGGATCGAAGTTTTCCACCCCTTCTTTTTGGATCAGGCGTACCCGCAGGTATTTCCCTTCTTTATCCTCAATCAGTTGGGTGGGTAACACTTGGATCACCACATCCGCAAATTCTTTTTGGGGTTCAATGTAGGCAGAAAAGTCTGGTTTCCGAGCATTGATCGAAGCTAAAACATCCTCGTAGGTGTGGCCCCGTTCCGCCATATCCCGCTGGATCTTCCAACGAATTTTTACTTCATCGTCGATGTCGAGATAAACACTGAAGTCGATCAGTCCCCGTACCCGCTCATCGTAGAGGGGATGCAGGCCCTCAATCACGATTACCTTGTTGGGGTTGATGCGTTCCGGGGGATCCAGTTCCCCGGTTTCGTGGTTGTAGATCGGCTTGTCGATCGGACTTCCCGCCTTTAATGCCTTGATTTGCTCATACATGAGATCAAAGTTATTGGCTTTGGGATCCAGAGCGGTGACTCCAGCCTCTTTTCTGCCTTTGCGATCCAGACTGTGATAGTCATCTAGACAAATCACCGTCATGAATTCTTCACCAAACAAGTCCGTGAGGCGGCGGAGAAATGTGGATTTTCCGCACCCTGAGTCACCAGCAACTCCAATAAGAACAACACGGTCTGACTGCGCGATCATACCTTTCCTCTTTACAAAACAGATTTCTAAAAAGTCCTTTAGGCAAGCCTAAAACTGACTATACGGAATTGGGTGGGTTCCGTGGGTTGACACTCATCGCCTTGCAAGAAGCCCTTCACCGAATTGCGACAGTGGAACACGATCATCGGGGAAGACAGCAACTCTGCCGAGTATAAGTATTCAATACCAGCAATGTACGCCCGATTGTATCAGAACGGGGAAATCCCTACAAGACAGCGACCGCTCGAACCACTGACTGCCCAGTCTCTATGCTAAGGCCGGGGGGGCATTTTTGCGAAAGAAAACTTAAAAAAAGATGTTTCTGCTACAGTCCACCCTGGGAGCTTTTGCCTACACTGAGGGCGCGATCGCCTTTGGGTCTCCTCCCTTGCATCGCCTTAGCTGTCCATCCCCAAAAAATCAAGCTTCTCCCTTTAGCCCCATCCGTAGCGTCCCGCACAATGATAGGCTGAATAACGGTGCAAAAGCTCCTTTTCAAGCTCACACCTGCGGTGAGTGGGGACTTGCTCCCCGCACTGTGGTGAAGACGACGGTGCTTTTTTGCAGCATTAAATCATGCAATTTTTGAAGTTTTTGGAGATAGGCAGCGTATGTACGGACAAAGTTCTGCTTTGGCTCAGAATACTGAGTCTGGGAGTCGGATGTTTATTTATGAGGTTGTCGGTTTGCGCCAGAGCAATCAGACGGATAGGCTGAACTACTCCCTCCGTCGTAGCGGCAGCGTCTTCATCACGGTGGCCTATGACCGCATGAATGAAGAAATGCAGCGCATTTTGCGACTGGGAGGCAAAATTGTCAGTATTAAGCCGGTCAACGGTGAACCGCCTGCTCCGGTTGTTTTGTCCGCTCCGACAGCCTCAGCCCCTGCCCCTGAAGCTGCGAGTGATGCCATGATTGTTCATCCTAAATCCACAGATACCAAGGTTCCCGTTAACCTCTATAAGCCGAAAGAACCCTATATTGGCAAATGCCTGGAAAACTATGAGCTAGTCCGTGAAGGGGGTAGTGGGACGGTGCGCCATGTCACCTTCGATCTTTCCGGGGGTGATCTTCACTATTTGGAAGGGCAAAGTATTGGCATCATCCCCCCCGGTGAGGATGAGAGCGGCAAACCCCATAAGTTGCGCCTCTATTCCATTGCTTCTACCCGTCATGGCGATCGCGAAGACAACAAAACCGTTTCCCTCTGTGTCCGCCAACTGGAATACCAGCACCCCGAAACCGGCGAAACCGTCTATGGCGTTTGCTCTACCCATCTTTGTAATTTACCCGTTGGCTCTGATGTAGCCATTACTGGCCCGGTGGGGAAAGAAATGCTCTTGCCCCCCGATGAAGATGCCACGGTGGTGATGTTGGCAACAGGAACCGGGATTGCCCCCTTCCGGGCGTTCCTCTGGCGGATGTTTAAGGAAAAGCATGAAGATTACCAATTCAAAGGTCTAGCCTGGTTAATCTTTGGCATTCCCTACAGTGCCAACATTCTCTACCAAGAAGAGTTGGAAAAAATGGCGGCGGAATTCCCCGATAACTTCCGCCTCACCTATGCCATCAGCCGCGAGCAGCAAACGGCGGAGGGGAGCAAGATGTACGTTCAAAGCCGAGTCGCTGAATACGCGGATGAATTGTTTGAAATGATTCAAAAGCCAAAAACCCATGTGTATATGTGTGGTTTAAAAGGGATGGAGCCTCCCATTTCCGAAACCTTCACCCAAGAAGCGGAAAAACGCGGGATGCACTGGGATGATCTGCGTAAACAAATGAAGAAAGAACACCGCTGGCACGTTGAAGTGTACTAGGGGATGATCCCCCCCTGCCCCCCTTAAAAAGGGGGGTTTTGATTTAACCCCCTTTTTAAGGGGGTCGGCGTAGCCGGGGGGATTTTTTCTCGTTACCCAAGAATCCCCGTCGCTTTAGCGCGGGGAGTGTCAATTTTCTCGTTACTTGGCTCTGCCAAGTAACGTTCTTTTGGAGGCTCTGCCTCCACCGGGCGGCAGAGCCGCCGAATAGCCATGCCATGGCAGAGCCATGGCACGAGAGGTATTTTGGTGATCCCCCCTGCCCCCCTTAAAAAGGGGGGTTTTGATTTAACCCCCTTTTTAAGGGGGTCGGCGTAGCCGGGGGGATCTTCAGCCTTCACT
This sequence comes from Spirulina sp. CCNP1310, assembly GCF_034932185.1. Lineage (NCBI taxonomy): Bacteria > Bacillati > Cyanobacteriota > Cyanophyceae > Spirulinales > Spirulinaceae > Spirulina > Spirulina sp. CCNP1310. Next base: position 8,131 of record NZ_JAYGHW010000077.1, read on the forward strand.
GGTGGGCTGGGGGGTTTTTGTTTTGAGCAGTTGCATCAGGGGAGAGAGATCAATGGAACCGTAGTAAATGCTGCTGGCAAGTTGGTAGTTTTCGAGGACTTTGATCAGCCAATTGCTCTCTTTTTGAGGGGTATCTTGATAGTGCAAAAATAGATAACTGAGGCGTTTTTCTAATTCCGGTAATAGGGGAGGACAAAGGAGGGTGAGCTTGATCAACATGCCAATGGTGATGCTGGCTCCGAGATTGGCGACGGCTTCAATGAAGAGGTAATGTTCTGGATTGGCATCGTTTTCGATCATCAACAGGCTGAGGAGTTTGGTGGCGGTGCGCAGGCTAAGGGCTTCATCGGGGCGGCGGTGGTTGTAGTGGGGCAAAATCCCTTGTAGATGAACTTTGAGTTGCATACTCAAGGGATAGGTGCTGTTGGTGGGGAGGGAGGTGATCAGGTATTGATGGAGTTGGGCTTTAAAATCGGCGTAGGAGGAGAAGCGGCGGAAATCGGTGCGGAGACGTTGGGCGAGTTCTTGACGGGTTTCGCGGCCGGGGCGTTTGTCCCAAAAATGACGGAGGGCGGCGGCCAATTCGCGATCGCCTAACAAGGTCGGGTTTTTTTCCCGCCGAATAATCCGCCCCGCCCCTTGACTGAGTTGTCTTGCTCTAGCCAACTGGGCTAAACGGGCTTGGTAGGTGACAAAACGATTGAGGCGCAATTCATAATGTTCCTCTGCCCGCTGGGAAAGGGATTGGACAATCTGCTGCTGTTCGTAGTCAATGTCATTGGTGAGCAGCAGATTTTTATAGAGGAAGGGATAGCGATAGATTAAATTCCCCAAAGGGTGATCTGGATGGGGATGGATGGGGTGGGCAATTTTCCCGAAACGACTCAGAATTTTGTACTGCTCAGTGGTGAGGAATTCATGCATTAATTCCCGGAGGCGACGGACAACCCGGGCTTGTTTAAAGCCGGATCCGGGGAGATGCTCAAAAGAGGTGAGCAGTTGGGCAATGTAGGGGTGGTTTTCTGCCTGTGGATACCAAGCATGGATGAGGAGGAGGCAGCAATGGAGGAGGATTTGGGGAAATTGGGCGGGGGCATCTTTGGCGAGGACGACTTTTTCCAAGATGCCCTGGAGCCGCATATCTTGGATATTATGGGTGTCGATGAACAGATGTTGAAACTGATTGAGGGCGATCGCCGGGCTGCTGGTGGCCACCCATTGCCGACAATACCCATAGAGTTCAGCGGTGGCTTGCTCAATGCCCATCATCGGCTGAGGCGATGGCGGGGGGGAGGGGGAAGGATTGGTTTCTACCGGGCTGACATCCTTGACGGGAAGGTTGAGCAGGTTGGTGAGTTGTTGGGTTTTGAACAGAGTGCGGATCCGTTGATAGCCATGACTCCCCCCTTGAAAGGTAAAGGCAGGGCGATCGCCCTCTTCCATCTCAAACGCTTTTAACTTCAAACCAGCGTCATTGGCCAAATGCTGAACAGCTTGCACCAACTCCTGTTGTTGCCCGCTACTTAACTCTAGCCCTGGCAGCAAGAGCAATTTCCATTGCATGATCGTGCTTTTCATGACCCCCGGTGCATCCCTGATCGCTCTAACTAGATGAACGCCATCCTAGCAATTTCACGGAGCAATCGCGCAGTTTCAGCACCAGAGCAGCAAAAGTTCTAGACTTGTATTTGATTCTTCCCTTCCTCCTGCCCCATGGCCTCAGAGTTTCCCCTTACCTGTAAAGTCCCTGAAGCATGGCTGATGGCCCTGGATGACTATGCCCAGGCCCATGGCTTAACCCGGAACGACACATTGAAAATGGCGATCGCCCAATTCCTCAACATGGAAAACCCCTACAACTGTCTCCAGCACCTCGAAGACCTCGATCAAAACGTCGCTAAACTCAGCAAACAAATTCAATCCCTCCACAAACGCCTCAAAACCCTCGAAACCCAACCCGAACCCATCACCCCCGAAATCCTCACCCCCTACCCCCAACCCCGCCTCAGCTTTGCCCCGCCCCCCATCGCCACCCTCGAAGGAGAAGTCATCCCCTCCAACTCCCCCTCCGAGCGACTCAAGGAGCCAGAACGCCGGTTTGGAGCAATCCGCCTTGATGAACTCTGCCGGATTACGGGCCTCAACCTCGGTGAAATTCAAGCAAAAGCGGTGACGGTTGGCCTCTCTATTTATGAGGCGATCGAAATCGAAACCGGCTGGCAATACGACTCCCAAACCGCCACCTTTGCCCCACCCCTATAACCCCCACTCCCCCTTCCGACTCCCTACTTCCCATCCCCCATTCCCTCCGCAATAGTTCTAAATATTTCAGTTACATATCGTTAAGTTTTCGTGATAAAAATCGACCTATGCTAAATGATGGGGGGCTGATCATTGTCAAGCAGCCCTCAACTGATTGCAGAGGAAAGTTTTAATAATGATCAAACTTCAAAAAATTCTATTAGCGGATTCCGGTACAGGCAACCCCAAAGAACTGTTTCAATCTTTGCAAGACTTGCCAGCGATGACAGGAGCCAACGTGACGATTCTGCACGTTGTGCCTCCCCAAGCCTCGGAAAGCGAGATGCAAAACAAGCTGATCGCTGGGGATGAGATTCTAGCCGAAGCCGTCCAAACCCTCAACCTTGACCCCCAAAACGTCACCACCCTCAAACGCCAAGGGGAACCGAAGGATACGGTGTGTAAAGTGGCGGATGAAATTGATGCGGATCTGATCATTATGGGGTCACGGGGCTTAAAACGCCTCGAATCCATTCTCGAAAACTCCGTCAGTCAATATGTTTTTCAACTGGCGAATCGCCCGATGCTGTTGGTGCGGGATGATATCTATGTTCGCAAGATTAAGCGGGTGATGGTGGCCTTGGATAAATCGGAAAAGTCGCAATTTAGCCTCGATGTGGCCTTGAGTTTGCTCAATGGTGCGTCCGGGGTGGAGTTGATCCTCGCTCGCGTCAACCCCGATATGGATCCGCAATTTGCCCCCACCAGTCCGGCGGAGATCGAAAGTAACACCGTGATGGCGGCGGCTCTGCCGAAGGTGAAGCGGATGAATGTCAAATATCGCGCTGTGGTGACGGGCGGGAAACCGGGGGTACAACTTTGTAAGTTAGTGGATGAGTACAACGTGGATCTGCTGATCCTTGGTTCTCCCGATCGCCGTCCTTCCGTGGCCAAAGCTCTACCGGATCTTGATCGCCTCCTGGGGACTTCTCTCTCGGATTATGTGCGGATCAATGCCAATTGCCCGGTGTTGCTGACCCGCCAACCGGAGGATTAACCGCCAGGGCGGAAGAGGTGACGGTGGTCGGGGTGATAGAGGCGCGATCGCGCCTCCCCCGCAGCTAGGGCTGGACTGATGAGATACATCGTCGTGCGGATCAGGTTTTCCCGTTGGGAAGTAGCCGCCATTTCCCCCAAGGGGACAACCCAGATCCGCTCATCGGGCCAACCAATGCGAAAACAAATCGCTACGGGGGTTTCAGGGGGGTAATGCTCCAGGAGTTCCCCCTGAGCCTTTTCTACATGACGGGCCGCAAGATAGAGGCATAAACTGGCTTGATGGGCGGCGAGCGATCGCAACTCCTCCTGAGGGGGAACAGCGGAAGCCTCCCCACTCACACGGGTGAGAATAATCGTCTGCACCAAACCCGGGATCGTCAGTTCCGTCCCCAACTTAGCGGCGGCGGCTTGGAACGTACTAATCCCCGGAATCAGTTCAAAGGGGATATTTTCAGCGGCTAACTGCAACATTTGCTCATGGATCGCACTATACAGGGTGAGATCCCCCGAATGGAGCCGGACGACCACCTTACCCGCCCGGACGCGATCGCACATCAACGGCACCACCTCCTCTAAAGTTTGATGGCCCGTAGCAATCAACTCCGCATCCGGGCGCACATCCCGCAACATTTGCCGGGGAACGAGGGAGTTCGCATAGAGAATCACATCAGCAGCGGTGAGGATGCGATGGGCTTTGAGGGTGAGCAATTCGGGATCCCCTGGGCCCGCACCAATGATATAGACAGCGGGAGCAAGGGGCGTAAAAACAGCCATGGGTCTTGAGGGGTTGGAACAATCCGGATCAACAGGTCAGAATCAGAAATGTGCTGGGGTAGATGCACCCTAGTCCGGCTCTAGAGTTTAACATTCTAGAGCTTTCTTTCTGCCCTCAAACGACAAAAGACGTTCCGGTGAACGTCTCTTGTCGTGATAAATGCACGTTAAACAGGTGGGATCAAGTCAGGCAATGGCCGCCAAATGGGTCATCACCGACCAAGTTCCCGGGCCTTCCCGTTGTACCTTGCCCCCTTCAATGGCCTGGCTCAAGGATTGGAGAGCTTGGACATCGGTCGGTAGACAAGAATGATGGGCGAGAAGTTGTAAAATCAACCCCTCCGAGGCCACACTGATACACCCTGTTTCAAACGCAGACTTGACCAGTGAGTGAATCATAGGACAAGCACCCTGAATATGGTTTGCTAAGTTCAGGATAGAAGCAATTGATCACCCTAGCATTGATATCCCTAAAAGCTTGTCGTGATTGTGATCACAAATCTGAAAAATTTGTCAAGAATTCCCCATCAGGGGCGAAATCATGGCAGGCTGAGAGAGCGATTTTTTCGATTTTCTGTAAAGTATCGCTAGTTTAACGCGAGCGAGTTTTCTGTTCATTGTGGGCAAAGGGGGCGTGTATGGTTTATGCAATTTCACTCAAACAGGATGAATATCCGACCTATATTCTGACGGATGAATCTTCCCAATCCCGTTTGGAGGTAGTTCCAGAACGGGGAGGGATTATCACCAGTTGGCGAATTCAGGGGCAAAACCTGCTCTATTTTGATCAAGAACGTTTCGCCGACCCCAGCCTCAGCATCCGGGGCGGGATCCCCATCCTGTTTCCCATTTGTGGGAATTTGCCCAATAATCTCTACGTCCATCAGGGCAAATCCTACACCCTTAAACAGCATGGTTTTGCACGGGATCTCCCCTGGGAGGTGCGCGATGGCGCAGATCGCCCCACCCTCGACGGCGTTGGCCTCGTCTTGGGCCTACGCAGCAACGAAAAAACCCGCGAGCAATACCCCTTTGATTTTGAACTGGAATTTACCTATCTCCTCAAAGGCAACAGTCTCCAGATTCACCAGCAATTCACCAACCATTCCCAAGAGGCAATGCCCTTTGCCACCGGGCTACATCCCTACTTCCTCGTCAAAGATAAACACCAACTGAGCTTTGACATCCCCGCCCAACAACAACAGGATCACATCACCCAAACCATCGGAGCCTTTCCCGGCAGCTTTGACTTTAATGCGCCGGAGGTCGATGTAGCGCTGTATCCTGTCCAGCGCTCCAGCGCCAGCCTCAGCAATCCCCGCCAAAATCTTAAAATCACCCTCACCTATAGTGAACCCTATTCTACCCTTGTGGTTTGGGCCGTCGAGGGGAAAGATTACTGTTGCTTAGAACCCTGGACAGCCCCCCGCAATGCCCTCAACAGCAAGGACAAATTAACCTATTTAGCCGCTGGAGAAACCTGTCACGCTCAGGTAGAATTCACCGTCAGCTATCTCAAGGGGGGCGCAACGGCGGAACCGGCAAAGGCTTAGGCTACAGGCGGCAGAGCCGCCAAAGGCCCGCGCCACGGCAGAGCCATGGCACGAAAAACCCCCTCCTTTTTAAGGGGTGTTGAATCGGAAAGTATGGCCGCAATTGATGAGCAGAGCCATGGCACGAAAAATCCCCCCTTTTTAAGGGGGCAGGGGGGGATCCCGACTAACTCACCACCAATTGCCCGTCCGTGGTTAAACCGATCGCCCCATCTAATTTGGTGTTGTCCAATTGTGTCCCGATCAAGTTTGCGCCGATCAAGTATGTGCCAATCAACAGAGCGCTCGTCATGTTGGTATTGAGGAGGTTGGCATTGGAGAGGTTGGCATCGGTGAGGTTGGCCCCAACTAAGTTGGCATCACTGAGATCCGCCCGTACCAGTTTCGCCTCACTGAGATCCGTACTCAGTAATTTAGCCGCCACTAAGTTAGCGGTGCTGAGGTTCGCTCCTCCGAGATCCGCACTGCTCAAATTCGCGCTATTGAGCTTGGCTCCAATCAAATTTGCCCCCACCAACTTCACCGCCCGCAAACTGGCTTCACTGAGAACCGCATTCACTAACATGGCAAAGGTCAAATCCGTACCGCTCAGGTTGGTGCCGTTGAGGTTGGCATCAAAGAGGTTGATCCCCTTGGCATCTGCACCGCGAATATTGGCACGGGTGAGATCCGCCTTGACCAAGTTGGCATAGCTTAAGTCTGCACCACTGAGGTTTGCCCCACTCAGGTTCGCCCCACTCAGGTTTGTGCAGTAGAGGCTTGCGCCACTGAGGTCAGCACCACTGAGGTCAAAATTGCTCAAATTGGCGTGGCTGAGATCGCCACCTTGACATTTTTTTGTCTCTAGGAGTCTTTCGATGTCTCGGGTGTTGTCAACCATAGGATGTGATGGGGTGGGGTAATTCACAGAGAATTCTATCAGTCCTCGCTCAGACTTGCCAGTAAATCCCGACTTTCGGCGCAAAAGCGGCCAAAAAAGAGCCAGGGGGGGTTGGCCCTGGCCTTAAACGGGGATTAGGTAGTGCCTCGGTAGTAATGACTGATGACAGTGAAAGCCTGATGAGTCAAGGGGTTCAGCAGAGCATCATTACCAAGTTTGAGGAGTATCGGGGATTAAAGGACAATTAGAAGCTATCTAAGATGGCCTGAAACGCGCCTTTAATGCTCTCGGTGACTTGATCATTGGGTGCGCCTTGGGTGGCTAACCGCATGGCCCGCACAAAGGCCATTACACCGCTGGGGGCATTGCCTTGGGCGGCAATATTTTCAAATTCTGTGAGCATTGTTTCGGTGATCATGCCAGTGACGGCGGGGGAGAGGGTAAATTCTTCGCCTCGGATCGTTTGTTGTAAACCCTCGCTGAAGATTTTGATCAGCGTGCTGGTGGTTTCGGGGTTGAGGTTTTGGGTGGGCAGGGCATCGAGGGAAAATTCGGTGGTTTCCACGGGAATACTCTCGGTTTCGGCGGGAAGGACGGGGATGGGGATTTCTTCGCTGTGGGCGGGGAGGGGGGCGATCGCCATCACCAACAGGCTACAGAGGAGGGGGGCGGCTAAGTCACGCATGGGGGCAACAATGGGGGGTGAGGTTTGTGGCCCTATGATAGGCGATCGCCTCCTTTTGTTCCCCCCTTAACCGGCTTAAAGTTCCACCTGTCGGGGGTTGTAGAGGCTCATCGCTTTTTCGACCCCTTGCTTGAGGGCGAGGGTAATGGCATCAACGCCGAGATCTAAAACTTCATGAATTACCCGCTGTTCAGCGGGGGCAAATTTCCCCAACACATGGGAGATCGTGGCATCATCGCCTTTATCAATGCCCAACCGGAGGCGGGGGAAGTCTTGGGTTCCTAAATGGGCGATCGCCGACTTCATGCCGTTATGCCCCCCCGCCGACCCCGAAAGCCGCAACCGCAACCGCCCCACGGGTAAATCCAGATCATCATAAACGACTAAAACCGAGGTAGGAGTCAACTTATACCAATCCAATACCGCCCGCATCGCCTCCCCGGAGCGGTTCATATAGGTGGTGGGCTTGAGGAGGATAATTTTTTCCCCCGTAGGGCCGCGGCCTTCAGCAACAATCCCCTTAAAACGGCGTTGCTCCTGCCAAGGACATTGCCAACGGTGGGCAAGGCGATCCACACAGTCAAAGCCGATATTATGGCGGGTGCGATCGTATTTCGGGCCGGGATTCCCCAGGCCGACAATGAGCGAAATGGGTGCGGTCATGGTGGCAAAATTCAAGGGTTACGAAAATAGTGCGGGAGTCTTAGAGCAACGTTGCTGTCTTCGCGGGGATGAAAGACGACACGGCGACTTTAGTCGCCGTCCTTGCAGGGCGGCTTATATTGTGCGCTAGGATATAGACATGATTGTACTAGAGTTTAAAGCCTACGGAAAGCCCCAGCAATTCAGCGCCATAGACGAGGCGGTGAGAA
>NZ_JAYGHW010000078.1:0-10990 GCF_034932185.1 Spirulina sp. CCNP1310
GGGGCTGGGTTCGAGGCTGCCAAAGAGGCTGAGTTGTTCTTCTTGGGTCATGGGTGGAGGGGGCGATCGCTATGCTCATAATACAGCCACTTACTAGATCATTGATCATCGATTCCCATTTTGCAGAAGAACTACAGCGCGTCCGGGGACTCGATTAACACTCGCAACTTGTCTGTTTTGGAATCCGGTTGTAGAATTGGTGGGACTAGGGGCGAAAATTTTTCATCCCCACATTAATTACACCATCTAATCAAACGAATTTCATATTGCAAGTTGTTGACATGTAAAATTGATGTGCTAAAATAAACCAGGCTCAAAGCCAAATCAAAAGCAGTATATTTATTTAAATTATCTCAAGTATTTGCCATGTTTTTAAAAAGAGTTAAGATTCCTCATTTTAGAGTTCTTGAAAATGTAGATTTACATTTTGACCCCAGTTTCATTCCGACTATCTTTCCCGTGGGAAGCTTAAACGGAGGGGGAAAAAGCACGCTATTACAGTTAGTTTTTATATTGTTGCATTGCTCATTTGAAAAATCTAGGCATCAGTACCTCAGCAATCTTTTAAGCAAAATAGCAAACAATAATCATAGCGAGATGCCAACATCTATCGCTTATTTTGAGTTAGTTGAAGGTGAAAAAGAATTTTCACTTGAATTTATTCTGTATCCTAGTACTTTTAATGATTTGGATTTTAACTGCTTTTTGGAGATAGAGAATATCAAGAAAGAAATTTCACAAAAGCAAACTTTAAAAAGAAAAATCGCAAGAATTGATTCATTGATTCGTTCTTTTGAAGATCAACTTAATAGTTCAAGTCGAGTTCCTTTAAATGGACATAGGCAATTTCAAAAGATCATGAGAATTTATGAAGAAACTTGTGGACGTTATTCAAAGGAAATAGACTTTATAAAACTTGCAAATATAAAATTTGCAAACCTTCCAGAAAACCATGATGTTAAAGAAACCTTGGATTTTTATAAAAAATCTATTAAATATATGTTGTCAGGGTTAGAAGAAATAGAGATAGAATGGAACAATCTGGAGGAAATGCGATCTTCGATATCTTCAAATATTGAAGAACTTACAGCGTCCTTGCTTTCTGAAAATCTTTTATACATTAGTCATATAACAGATAATATAACAGAGGATAATACTAATGACATAATAGACAAAGATGTTTTGCTGTGTAGAACAACAGAGAGCTTAGATTTTCTAAAAGAAATTTCATCGAAGGTGTATTTAGCCACTCCAATCTCACAAACACTTTTATTTTTGTCTGAAGAATCTAGAAGAAAAGTTTTATCTACAGATAGACATGTTGTAAATAGCTATTTTAATGATGTAAAAATAGCTCAAAACAATCTCCCCGGCTTGTTCGGTTATAATTTCGAGTCTGCAAGTGTTATCTCTAATGCATTTAAAAAAGCAAGGGATAAAGATTTTGAAGAGGCATTAATTATGGGTGAATATGGTGAAAACTTAAAAAAACTAAAGCAAGAGTTGCATGATTTTTTCTTTGGAAAAACGATAACAATAGCACCAGATTTTTCCAGGGTCATCTTCAAGCTAGAAAATAGTGATGAAGAATTGTACGCAGAGGATTTAAGTCATGGAGAACTCAGAAAATTAAGTATTTATCTTTGGCTTCGCTCCAATGAAATCAAAGATTCCGTTATTTTAATGGACGAAATAGAAATCGGTATGCACCCTGATTGGCAATACGAAATTGTTAATGACCTTCAAACATGGTCAAACAACAATCAATTTATTTTGGCTACACATTCATACGAACTGTGTCAAGCTGTAACACCTGCGCACGTGAATGAATTAAATCCAAAACTTATAAAACAGTAAATCGGTAAAAATAATTATGTCTCTTACTGCTGAACAATTTGATGATCATGTTGAATCAATCATGCTCTCCAGTAGGGCTAGAGGAAAAGCTGTAATATTGTGCGAAGGAGATACAGACTCTGTAAAAAATGTTGGCCGTAACCCATCAATGTATAAACAGCTTGAAAAAATCCCAGATGCAAATTTTTATAAAGCCTGTTTGCCGAAGGAAGCAAGAAGGCGACGCGCACCTGTTTTTTTTCCCTGTGGAAGCCGAGCAGATGTGATCAAGGTTTTTTTTGAACTCCATAAATTAGTTGCTTTAGGGAAAGCATCCTATGTCGATGTTAACAAATTATTTGCGATTGTTGATTTGGACATACAAAAGCAAAAGTTAATCATAGAGAATGAAAATGATCAGTTTACAGATGCTCAAGTCATTTATCCATTTTCAGATACTGAAGAAATATTTTTAAATTTATACAATGGACTAGAAATTAATCATGTCTCAAAAGAACAGCACAAAATTTTTGTCACAGGATTAATTCATAAAGAAGCCTATTTTTTATTGCCTGAATTAAAAGAATTCTTCAATGATTATAAACATCCCATCTTGTACCAAGACAACGCTCTAGATTTGTGGGCTTTGTACGATGAAATCCTTAGGGAATCTTCAGCAGACCAAGATCTAAATAAGAATTTAGAATCTGTTCTCAAAAGAATGAGTTTTTTAGATCTAAATTGCCCTACTGTTTCAGAATTATGTCATTCCCTTGAATCAAAATACAAAAATACTGACAAATTGGAGTTTGCTAGGATCATTTTCCTATTCAGGAAAGCAAAGCCTTATTGGGAAAAGATTATTACAGATTTCAAGTTAAACCCAGAACAAGACAACGAAGAGCAAAGCAAAGAACAGGTAGAGCGATTTAGAGAACAATTATCTTTAGAAATAGCAAAATTTTATTCTAGGAAGGATGATAATAATTTTCATTTAACAGCAATCTTTAAATCCATTTACAAACAAGCCTATGGGATTGAACTGTAGCATGAAATCCGCTTAATTCAGATCGTGCAAAGCTCTAGGTGGTTTGGGGGCGAAATTTTAAATTTTGTTGAATTTTGCGCCCCTACGATTGTTTTGCATTGTTTCAATCATCGATATTGTAGGGACGATCTGATGTTTCCGCAGCACGGGGTATGGGTGGGGGGAGGATTTCCAGTTGAGCCACTTGGGGTGTGGCGGGGGTGCGGCGGCGTTCTGATGTGCGCTCTTCGCTGGTGGCTTCCGCTACCACTTCGTAGAGGATCGCTAACTTGTTAGCTTGATTACCTTTGCGTAACACCCGGCCCAATCGTTGCACATATTCCCGCGTTGATCCCGTCCCCGACAGGATGATTGCAATGCGGGCATCGGGAACATCCACCCCTTCATTGAGAACATGGGAGGTGGCGATCGCCCCATATTCCCCCTTTTTAAACCGCTGTAAAATCGCGTGTCTTTCTTTGACAGGGGTTTGATGGGTGAGGGCGGGAATCAGGAAATCTTGAGCGATGCGGTAAACGGTGGCGTTGTCGTTGGTGAAGATTAAGATCCGCTCCGGGTAATGGGTTTCAATTAGTTCCGCCAAAATTCGTAACTTGCCCGTTGTGCCATTGGCGATCGCCTTCGCCTCCTGATGGGCCAACATCGCCCGCCGCCCCGCCGCCGATTGGGCTGAAGCGCGGATAAAATCCTGCCATCCTTGCAAACTGCCGAGGAAAATATTCGCACTTTGCAGGAATTGGTTACGGATCTGGATCGCCTCATCATAGCGATCGCGCTCCTGGGGATCGAGAGCGACCTTAATTTGCCGCACCTCATGGTCTGCCAAGGCCTGACCCGATAGATCCTGCGGTGCTTTGCGGTAAACAATCGGCCCAATTAATTGATCGAGATCCCCATGGGCCTCATCGGCCCGCTCCGGTGTAGCGGTGAGGCCTAAACGATAGGGGGCGATCGCATATTCAGCAATCACCCGAAAAAAATCCGTCGGCAAATGGTGGCATTCATCGAAAATGAGCAGGCCATAGCGATCGCCCAAGGTTTCCGCCTGGATCGCCGCACTGTTATAGGTGGCCACCAAGACCGCCGTGCGATCGTGGGAACCGCCCCCCAATAGCCCCAACTCCACCCCCGGAAAAGCCGCCTCTAACTGGGCATACCATTGATGCATGAGATCCAACGTCGGCACAACAATCAACGTACTGCGGGGCGTGCAGGCGATGGCCAACTGGGCTAAATAAGTTTTCCCCGCCGCCGTTGGCAACACCACCACCCCCTGACGGCCCGCCCGCTTCCAGGCTAATAACGCCTCCTCCTGATGGGGATAGGGGGTTTTTGCCAGTTGGGTTTGCAGTTCAAGGGGTGTAAATCCCTTCGCCTGATCGGTAAACGTCACCCCCTGCTTTTGCAGTGCCTCCACCAAAGGGCGATAATCCTGGCCCCGAATCCGAAATTTTTCAATGCGATCATCCCAAGTGGCATAGTCGAGCCAAGCCTTTCCCGACGGGGGAGGATGGATCAGGAGCGTGCCGCGATGGTAGGTGAGTTTGGGATTGCGGGCCATGGCACTCGGAAACGTTACAAAACGTTACAATAAGCAGGTTGTTGTTCCTATTGTGCCGTGTCTACTGTTGCGCTGTCGCCTTTATCCACTGTGCCGGGCCAAATTTGGCAATGGCGGGATTACCAGATTTACTACATCAAAGCGGGGGACAATGCCCAGCGGCCGCCGCTGCTGTTGGTGCATGGTTTTGGCGCTTCGACGGATCATTGGCGCAAAAATATTGCCGAATTGCAGAGCGATTTTGAGGTGTGGGCCATTGATTTGTTGGGGTTTGGGCGATCGCAAAAACCGGATATTGCCTACAGTGGCGATCTTTGGCGGGATCAATTAACGGATTTTATTGCTGAGGTGATTGGCCGGCCCGTGGTCTTGGCGGGGAATTCCTTGGGGGGTTATAGTGCGCTCTGTGTGGCGGCCCAGCGGCCCCAATGGGCGAAGGGGTTAATCCTGCTCAACTGTGCTGGCCCCTTCACAGCCCCTCCCGGCACACCGGAACCTCCCCTCTGGCGTAAATGGCTGGGCGAGATTACGAAAGGCTTTTTGTTGCAACCATGGGCCAGTTTTTGGCTATTCCAATATCTGCGTCGCCCGGCGATCATTCGTAAAACCTTGGAAAAAGTTTATTTAGATCGCAGTGCAGTGACGGATCAATTGGTGGCGGATATTCATCGCGCTTCCTGCGATCGCGGTGCGTTGCAAGTCTTTAGTTCTGTGTTTAAAGCCCCCCAAGGGGAAAAGAATGATCGGTTATTGGCCCAAATGCAATGCCCCCTGTTGATGTTGTGGGGGGAGGGAGATCCTTGGATGTTGGTGGGCGATCGCGCTCCCAAGTTCCGGGTGGCCTATCCCCATCCTGATCAATACGAGGAGCATTTCCTTCAGGCGGGTCACTGTCCCCACGATGAAATCCCGGCGATCGTCAATGGTCATATTCGCGAATGGGTGCAGGGTTTATCGCGGATTGCGAAAGGATGAGAACGCGACTTCCCCCTTTTTAAGGGGGATTGAGGGGGATCTTTGTCCCTCAAGTGTCTGAGAACGCGACTTCCCCCTTTTTAAGGGGGATTGAGGGGGATCTTTGTACCTCAAGTTTATGAGAACCGCTATAAGTTGACCCACTGTTTCAGGCAGAAAGGAAAAAGATGAGTTAGGGGCGAAAAATTTTTCGCTCCTAATCATCGAGATCATTGTTAATGATCGAGGTGGCGGCTCGGTGGGGGGTATCCCGTTGAAAATGGATCGCTTGGGCGGGAAAATAGATGCGTTGATAGGCCGCCACCGTTGCTTCGGGAGATAGACCTTCTTGGGCGCGATCTATTGCCCGTTGCAGAGCCGTTTCAAAGCTGCATTTAATCCAAAATGAGAGATCATAATGGGTTTGCCATTCACACTTTAATAGATAGATCCCCTCCAGCAAAATGATATCAATGGCTTCAAAGTGATACCAATGTTTCCGATAGTTTGTGGCGGTTTCTTCGGTAAAGTCTGCCTCAAGCTGGAGCGATCGCGCCTGACGCAGCGGCAGCACCAGTTGTGAAAACATCTGCTCAAAGCGAAAGGCATATTGATAGAAATGTTCGGCAGGGTGACTCTGGCTAAAGCGCACGGGGGGCAGATTCAACCAGCCATCAATGTTGATGGTGGCGATCTTGAAGCCTTGGGTTTCTAGGGCCTGGGCGATATGCCGAGCCATATAGCCTTTGCCACAGCCATCAATCCCTGTAATGGCAACGAGCACAGCGCGATCTGAAGTGACAATCCTTCGGGTTTCAGTGATTCGGTGGATAGCAGATTCAAAACTAACATTCATTTTTTAAATTGATCACGATGAATGAGGTTTCATTTTTAACTTCATATCCACCAAACAATCAGATTTTTCCAATAAATTTCTAATCTCTCTTGCTCTATCAATAGCATTCTGCCTTGTACTCAATAGCTCAATTGAAATAACATAGAGATTCTTATCTTCATTGACTGTATCGAGAAAAAAATTCTGATTAAGATTATTCAATTCTTTTTCAGCATTAACAGCCCTGATTTTTGCAGCTTGCTCTGAAAATTTCACGATTCGGTTTTCGATTGTCAGTCTTAACTCTTTTTCAGAAAGTGAAACAAGGTGATCAATATCTTGAAATAAAAGTTTCTCATCAGATCCAACTGCTTCAATGATTTCATACTTGCGTAAAACCTGTTGACTTTCTTGATCAATTGTATTTTTAAGATTCTGTACTAATCCTGCTAACACATTTCTGACAGTGGACATTGGCTTACCCTTGATGGCTAACTCATATTGATAACGCTGCAAGTATTTGCTATTATCTAACCGAGAATAGATTCCTGGCCTACAATTAATATGGCCTTGAATCTGCTGAATTGATGCAGTTATAAGTTCATCCCTAATTTGTTGCTTTCTAAATTTAATTTGCCGTTCCAATCTTAAACGAGCTTGCCTAGCTTGCTCTGATATTTGATCAAGAGCAGTAAACAGCAACTGAATTTCTTGTGTTTGTTGAATGGCCTTGATTTTTGCATCTTGAATCGCTTCTTCAGCTTTTTTCAATAACTTTGCATCTTGTGTTGCTACAGCAAAATCCTCATCCGTCATTAATTTCATATTAATGGACTTGATTTTCTGTAAAAGAGAATCTTTCCAGAGGGGAAAATTACTATTTTGAATTTTGCCCGATATTTGAATTTCTAAGTTTCTCATGATTTCTCGTAGCCATAACTATTCAGTAGACAATTGCCAGTTACCTAGCACATTGATGGTTATGGGAAGTTGAACTTCTTGCACAGCCAAATTTTGAAGTAAATATAGCACATGAATATCGAGGCGGTAAAATAGCCAGGCGTACCCTACACAAAACTTCATAATCTGGTTCAAGCTCCACCCATTAAGGCTCTTGAGTTACTGAATCTTGTCCAGGATCAGGCGAATGTAGATTTAGCATCAAATTGTTGAAGCGACTTTCCTAAATTTATGTCATATGAAATCCGGCTGTATCGTTGGATCTGCGTAGGGGCGAAAAATCTTTCGCCCTTACACCACCTATAAGCTCTACACAATCTGATTAAGCAGATTCCATATCAGACGGTGTGTGCGCCCCTCCATTCCCCCGGAAGCGATGCCCACAGATGGGCAAAACTAACTCCTTCCATTGACAGCATGATTTCTTTGATCGTCTTCAAAATATCAATAACCGCATCGCGATCTTTATTGCTGGACATAAATTAATTTTGCTGATTCTAAAATATGCTTTTTGCGACTCCAGTTGTGGCTAGCAATAACCTCATTAAATATGAGCAAATCAACAGAGTTTTGGCATAATTCCTCAATCTCTATCTTCATTTTTGCCCTCCGCAATAAACTCATATTGGTACTGGGAAGATAACAAAAAAGAAAATCAATATCACTTCGATCAGTTCCATGTTGGCGAAAATCATCCCGCAAAATAGAACCAAAAACAGCCAATTTAGCAATATACCACTTCCGACAAAACTGAGAAAGTTTTAGCGGCGTAGTTTGGAGCCGTTGATAAATTTGCGTTATCCCACAGTCCACAACATCCATCTCCCGCTCATTGGCCCCAGGAAAAGTGATGCCCATGCCATCGTTATCCTCTCCCCCTTTCCACACCAGTTCTGTGGACTGTGGCGAGAGGGGATGGGGGTTGGGGCGGCTATCGGTAGACTGTTGGGACATAGAAACCCACAGAGGTGAAAAGGTCTGCCCCCATATTATAGCTACTGCCTTCAATGCCGCCTCCCCCAGAGCTAAAGATAGATTAGATCGCCCATCCCCCCTCAAGTAATGCCCACAGATTCGCTAGGATAAAGGGCAAATCCTTGAGGAGAACTGATCATGCGGATGCTACACACGATGTTACGAGTTGCGAATTTAGAAGAATCCCTCAAGTTTTACTGCGAGGTGTTGGGGATGAAGCTATTGCGGCAAAAAGACTATCCAGGGGGAGAATTTACCCTTGCTTTTGTGGGCTATGGCGATGAAGCCGATCATACCGTGATTGAACTCACCCATAACTGGGGAACCGACCAATACAACATTGGCGATGGTTATGGCCACATTGCCCTCGGTGTAGAGGATATTTACAAAACCTGCGAGGAGATTAAAGCAAGGGGCGGTAAAGTCGTGCGGGAACCGGGGCCGATGAAACACGGCACAACGGTGATCGCCTTTGTGGAAGATCCCACTGGGTACAAAATTGAATTGATTCAACTCAAGGGTTAGATCCCCCCTGCCCCCCTTTTTAAGGGGGGTTCAAAAGTACGCTCGTTATACCGATGGAGGCAGAAGCCTTCCATAGCGTATTACCTCCCTTATTAAGGGGGTCGGCGCAGCCGGGGGGATCCTCAGCCTTGGCTCCAGCAGATCCCCCCTCCCCGCTTGAAATCCAAGCCTTAACCTTGCTACCTTAAATAAGGCCCCTAACCCCAACCGCCTTGACCCCCGCTGAAACCCTCGACCTCCTCGACTGGCCTCGCCTCTGCCAACAGTTGGCGACGTTTACTGCTACCAAATTGGGGGCGATCGCCGCCCGTCAGTTGCCCATCCCTGCCACCCAAGGGGAAACCGAAAACCTCTTGCGCCAAACCCAAGAAGTCTACAGCTTAGAAATTCACCTCACCGCTGGCCTACCCTTCAAGGGTATTGAAGACATTGGCGATAGTTTAGAGCGGGCCGGCCATCAGGGGATGCTCTCCGGCATAGAACTGCTAAACATTGCCACCACCCTCGCCGGAGCGCGACAACTGCGGCGGGTGATTGAAGAACAAACGGAAACTCCCACATTGCAGACATTGGTGGCGGATCTTCGCACCTATCCAGAATTAGAACAACAGATCCATCATTGCATTGATGAACGGGGGGATGTCACCGATCGCGCCAGTGTTAAATTGGCAGAGGTGCGGATGAAGTTGCGCAGTCAGCGCGATCGCATCCATGAAAAACTACAACGCATCATCCAACGCCAGGGCAATGCCCTCCAACAACCCCTAATTACCCAAAGACGGGAACGCTTTACCCTCCCCGTTAAAGCACCCCAAAAAGACCAAATCCCCGGCATTGTTCACGATACCTCCAGCACCGGCTCCACCCTCTACATCGAACCCCATAGCATTGTTGAAGCGGGGAATCAATTACGACAAATCCAACGGCAAGAACAGCGAGAAATTGAAATCGTTTTGCAGGCCCTCACGGCGGAAATTGCCGCAGTTCAAGAGGATTTAGAGCAACTTCTCGCTACAGTGACGATCCTTGATTTAGCCACTGCCCGCGCCCGCTATAGCCTGTGGCTCGAAGCCAATCCCCCCCGCTTTCTCCCCCCGGATCAACCGATGACGTTGCGGGAACTGCGCCATCCCCTTTTGGTGTGGCAACAGCGCCATGAACAGGGCCGGGCGGTGATTCCCATTGATATCCAAATTCGCCCGGAAATTCGCGTCGTCGCCATTACCGGCCCCAATACTGGCGGTAAAACGGTGACATTAAAAACCTTGGGGATGGCGGCGTTAATGGCGAAGGTGGGGCTATTTATTCCGGCGCGGGAGCCGGTGGAATTGCCTTGGTTTGATGGTGTGTTTGCAGATATCGGCGATGAGCAATCTTTAGAGCAGAGCTTATCGACATTTTCGGGACATATTCGCCGCATTAGTCGCATTTTAGGGGAGATGACTCCGGCTTCTTTGGTGTTGCTCGATGAGGTGGGGGCGGGAACCGATCCCACCGAGGGGAGTGCGTTGGCGGCGGCCTTGCTCCATTATTTAGCG
Source organism: Spirulina sp. CCNP1310 (assembly GCF_034932185.1). Classification (NCBI taxonomy): domain Bacteria; kingdom Bacillati; phylum Cyanobacteriota; class Cyanophyceae; order Spirulinales; family Spirulinaceae; genus Spirulina; species Spirulina sp. CCNP1310. Next base: position 10,233 of record NZ_JAYGHW010000078.1, read on the forward strand.
GATCATGGGCGATTGGCGATCGCCACCACCCACTACGGCGAACTCAAAGCCCTCAAATACCAAGATCCCCGCTTTGAAAATGCTTCGGTGGAGTTTGATCAAGCCACGTTAGCCCCCACCTATCGCCTCCTGTGGGGGATTCCGGGGCGATCCAATGCTCTGGCCATTGCCCAGGGTTTGGGGTTGGATGGGGGGATTATTGCGGCGGCGCAAGCACAGATGGGGTCAGGGGTGGAGGATGTTAACCATGTGATTGCTGGGTTGGAGGCGCAACGGAAGGAGCAGGAGGAAAAGGCCCAGGTGGCTACGGCGTTGGTACAGGAGGCGGAACGGTTTTATCAAGAAGTGTCCGAACGGGCGCGGCTGTTGCAGGCGCGGGAATTGGCCTTGAAACAATCCCAAGAGGAAGCGGTGACGGCGGCGATCGCCGCTGCTAAGGCGGAAATTGCCCAAGTGATCCGCACGCTCCAACAGCAAAAACCGACAGGCCAAGCTGCCCAACAGGCCACGATGGGGCTAGAGGCGATCGCCCAAACCCACCTCCCCAAACGAGAACCCCGCCGTCCCCCCAGTTATTTCCCCCGTGTTGGGGAACGGATCCGCATTCCTCGGTTAGGGCAGACGGCGGAGGTGTTGGCCATTGAGGGGAATCAGAAGGCGATCGTGCAATTTGGCTTAATGAAAACCACGGTTAATCTCAGCGAAATCGAATCCCTCGACGGCAAAACTGTTGATAACCCCCAACCCCCCCCAAACCA
>NZ_JAYGHW010000079.1:0-9622 GCF_034932185.1 Spirulina sp. CCNP1310
GGATTGCCTACTGCGTCGTCCAATCTAACGATTTGGTCGCCTGCGTAGACGCGAAGCGGCGCGCCGAAGGCAGACTTGAATGTGGAGGGGTTGGTCTGTGATCGGCATCTGGCCAAGTCAGTAGTGATGCGGGTTTGTATCCTGCGCCTTGGACGAACTACCGTGGGGCAAACGGGAAGTTATACGCTTGGGGAGATTAGACCTCTGGCTGGGTTGGAGCAATCCTGCTCAGTGAAGTCCGGTCGATGAACCAAGAATCCCCGTCGCTTTAGCGCGGGGAGTGTCAATGTGCTCCACCTGTACCCGCCCTTGGGCCAATTCCGCCGCAAGGGTGTCCAGTTGGGCGCGGGCTTGGCTCGTGGCGGTGTTAAAGAGGCTGTCATCGAGGCGGGCGATCAGTTGCCCTTGGGTGAGGCGATCGCCCACCTCTCCCGTTAAATTGAGTAACCGTCCTTCTGCTTGGGCGCGGAGGGAAACCGTCCGTTGGGGGGCAAGGGTTCCCAAATATTCCACCGGATCTTTAAGCACTCCAGTACTGACAGGGGCAACCGTCACTGCAATGGGGCCGCCCTCCCCTCGCCCCCGACCCTCCGGCGGAGCTTCTGTGCCAGAGCTACAGGCCACTAAACCGCCCAGGCAGAGACCAAGCAGGTATTGACGCAGTGCCATGGTCATAATTCTTAAAACGACAATATTTTTCTGAGGGTAGCATTTATAAGGCAGAAGGCAGAAGGCAGAAGGCAGAAGGTAAAAGGCAGAAGGCAGAAGGTAAAAGGCAGAAGGCAGAAGCAAGTCTTTTTACTTCCCACTTCCCACTTCCCACTTCCCACTTCCCAACCCAGCGATCAAGCCTTAAAGCGAATTTTGAGATAATCCGCTTCCATCTTTGCCCCTCCGGGTTGCAACGCCGCTAACGCCTGCGGTAACACTAAGTTGCGGCGGTGGTTGCCGATGCGAATATTTAACTCATCGCCGGTTTTATTGAGTTGCACCTGGTCTTTGCGAATCCCTGGTAAATAAAGCTCTAGGCTATATTGCCCCTCGGTTTGGACAATGCGCATCGTATTTTCTTGATAATAAACTTGGGTGGGATCTTCCTCCCCGTAGAGCGTTACTTTTAACCGCTCTAATGCCGCCAAGCCACACATTTCTTCGGAATAAAGGGGAACTTCCTTTACCGGCAAGGGGTGGAAATCGTCGTGAATTTCCTGTTTATAGACCTGTTGGCTTTCCTTCCAACGGGCGAAAAAGGGGTCGCTGACGCTATCGGGGAGGATGCGATTGGCAATGATTAAATCCGTTGCCACATTGTAAAGGCTCAAATAGGCATGGGCGCGGCGGGATTCCTTTAAAACCATCCGTTCTGGATTCGTCACCAACCGCACTGAGGTTTTTTGATTATCGGTGAGGACTTTTTCCAGGGCTTCAATCTGCTCATAAAACTCGTAGGGCGCATCCATCACCTCCTTATCAGGGAGGGAAAACCCGGCAATAGGCTTAAAAAAAGGCTCCACCAAAGGCCGCAATGCCACCGACATCCCCTGCAACGGTTTATAAAAGCGGCGCATATACCAGCCCCCCACCTCCGGGATACTCAAAAGGCGCAACGCCGTCCCTGTAGGGGCGGAATCGATGATCAACACATCGTAGGTTCCCTCATCGTAGTGCCTTTTCATCCGCACCAAACCGAAAATTTCATCCATACCGGGGAGAATGGCCAATTCTTCCGCCTGGACGCCATCGAGGCCGCGGGCTTGGAGGACTTGGGTGATGTAGCGTTTCACCGCCCCCCAATTGCCTTCGAGTTCCATGAGGGCATCCAGTTCCGCCGCCCAAAGGTTGGGGCGAATTTCCCGGGCATCATGGCCGAGATCAATTTCAAAACTATCCGCCAAGGAGTGGGCCGGATCGGTGCTGAGAACAAGGGTGCGATAGCCTAACTCGGCACAGCGTAGGCCGGTGGCGGCGGCAACGGAGGTTTTACCGACACCGCCTTTGCCGGTCATCAAGATTAAGCGCATGGGTTACTTTTCCGGATCAGAGCAGGAATTGGCTAAGAATTTCGATACATTTCTTAACTCTAGCGGGTTTTGGGGGCGATGGAGAGCACTTGGAACACCTCGGCCATTTGTTGCTTGCCTTTGAGGGCCATGGGGCCCCAAGGTTCAACGATGAAGCGATCGCCTAAATGGTGCAACGTTTCCGCCGCAATTAAAATCCGGCAATCCGTGGGTTGCCGCTCCTTGGCGCAGGATTCTAAGCGTGAAGCGGTGTTGACCGTATCTCCCAAAACCCCATATTCTAAGCGGTCTTTCCCCCCCAGGGAGCCAACGACAACGGGGCCGGTGAAGATGCCAATGCGCATCTGAATATCCGGTAGGCCCATTTCATGGTTGCGTTTATTCACCAGGGCGAGGCGATCGCCTATGGCTAAGGCGCAATACACCGCATTTTGGGCATCAAGGGCAATTTCTGCCTTGTGAATCCGCGACAGGGGTACACCAAAAATGGCCATTAAGCCATCGCCGGTAAATTTATTGATAATCCCTTCCCGCGTCAATACTTCTTGGGTAATCTCCCCCAAAATATCGTTGAGCCAATCGAGGAGGGCTTCCGGCTCCATCTGTTCGGCAACGGTGCTAAACCCCTTGATATCGAGAAAGAGGATGGTGGCTGTGAGGCGAATGCCGGGCAACTTTCCCGCTTTGAGCAACGTATCTCGCCCCTGCCAGAGGGCTTCGGCAATTTCCGGCGAGGTATTTTGCCCCAAGAGTTGCATAACAATACGACGACGGCAATAGTCATCATAGGATTGGTAGGTGATCACCACGCCAGCGGTACAGAGCATACTGATCACCGGGGCTGCAATGGGAATCCATAGCCCTTGGCTAAAGAACCAAAAGCCTACCCCAATCATCAGTAACAAACAGAAACTAATCGAACTAATCAGGAGCAGGGGATGGCGCAACCGCCAAGCCGTTAGGCTACTGACAAAGGCCGCCCCCACGAGATAGGCAACTTCCACCCAATCAGGCCAATAGGCGAGGAGCGATCGCTTCCCCAAGGCAACATCTAAAATTTGCGCGGCAATTTGGGCATGAATCATCACCCCTGCCATCTTGCCATCGCCCCCCAAGGTGGCACTGTAGGGGGTGGCCTTACGGTCTAACAGGCTGGGGGCAGTGCTGCCAATCATGACGAGGCGATCGCGCACCAAGGCCGGATCAAACTCCCCCCGCAACACCTCCCCCAACGTGATCATCTCAATGGCGGTATCCGTGCCTCGATATTGGAGAAAAGTTTGATAGCCCCCCGCATCGAGGCGGTCATAGCCGCCTGCATAGGGGGTTAAGGGGTGAAAGGTGGCTTCCCCCAACTGCATCACATTGGGGTATTGGGGACTCTCAATGGGTTCAATGCCCGCTTCGGCCAAATACAAAAAGGCTAATTGTAACGAGAACGCCACCGCCACATCCTCATCTTGGGGAAGGTATAAAAAAGCACGGCGGATCACCCCATCGGGATCGAGGGGGAGATTATTAAACCCCACCTGTTCCGGCGGGGCATTGGGGGGGGGAGGGATAGCTTCAAGGCTGTTGACGGCGATCGCCTCAATGGTGATCACATTGGGGGCCTGAAGTTGAGCCACAAAATCGCCATGACCCGGCTCCAAGGCAAACTCCCGATAAATATCTAACCCAATCCCTCGCGGCTGATGGGCCTGCAACTTCGCTAACAATTCCGCCAACACCGCATCACTCAAGGGCCATTGGCGTTGCTCGCGAATATCCGCCTCGGTAATCCCCACCACCAAAATACGGGGGTCGGGGGATTCCTTCACCAAATGGCGCATCATCTTGTCATAAATCAACAACTCCAACCGCTCCATCCCTCCCCCCTGGCGAATGAGCAGCAAGCCCCCCACCACAAAAAAGAGGGCAATCACCGCAATGCCAAAACCCGGCCAATCTTGGGCAAACTTTTTCAAGGGTTTCGGCAACCGGGACACCATAGCTTAGGGGTTGGGGTGAGAAAGAAATAGAGAGGACAGCGTTGATTCGGCGGAGGCTTTTTTCTCTACGCTCGCCTAAAATCTCAATCCGCCGCTTATGATATAAAAAGTAATAAAACTTAAAGAAAATTTATCGTGGTGCAGCCAAGGATTAAGATTGCACGTCCCCTGATCTCCTCCCTGACCACCCCTCTGGATTGTTTTAACCGCAAAATATGGTTGTTTCCGCCTCCCCTTTAGATCGATTTAAAAATTCCATCCTGGACAAAGTGCTGCTGGGCAACGAACCCAACGCCGAACTAATCGCTATTTTAACGGTTTATTTTGTCCAAGGAATTTTAGGCTTATCCCGGCTGGCGGTGAGTTTTTTCCTCAAGGATGAACTACACCTCAGCCCCGCCCAAGTGGCGGCCTTGGCGGGGGTTGCCGCTCTCCCCTGGGTGATTAAACCCCTGTTTGGCTTCCTCTCCGATGGTTTCCCCCTGTTTCGTTACCGGCGGCGGCCCTATTTGGTGTTGTCGGGAATTTTGGGGGCGATCGCCTGGCTAGCCCTAGCAACCATCGTTCATACTGCTTGGGCAGCAACCTTGGCGATGCTTCTGGCTTCCCTCTCGGTGGCGATTAGTGATGTGATTGCCGATTCGATTGTGGTGGAGCGGGTGCGGGGCCAGAGTAATCAAGCAGCCGGTTCGCTGCAATCCCTCAGTTGGGGGGTTTCGGCCCTGGGGGGATTGATCACCGCCTATCTCAGTGGTTGGCTCCTCCAAGCCTTCAGTATCCAGTTCATTTTCTGGATCACCGCCACATTCCCCCTTTTGGTTTGTGGTGTGGCTTGGTGGATTAACGAAAAACCCGTTGCCCTTGCTGAAAATTCCCTCGCGCTCGTCAAAACCCAAAGCCGTAATCTTTGGTGGGCAATCCGCCAAAAAGCGATCTGGTTGCCGACGTTGTTTATCTTCCTCTGGCAAGCCACCCCTAGCGGTGAGACCGCCCTGTTCTTTTTCACCACCAATGAATTGGGGTTTGAGCCGGAATTTTTGGGTCGGGTGCGGTTGGTGACGAGTTTAGCCGCCCTGGTGGGGATTTGGATTTATCAGCGGTTTTTACGCGCCGTCCCCTTCCGGGTGATCCTGGGTTGGACAACGATTTTCGCTTCTGGTTTAGGGATGACGACACTGTTGCTCGTCACCCATGCCAACCGGGCGATCGGCATTGATGACCATTGGTTCAGCCTGGGCGACAGTCTGATCCTCACTGTCATGGGGCAAATCGCCTTTATGCCCGTGTTAGTCCTCTCCGCCCGCCTTTGTCCAGCGGGGGTAGAAGCAACGCTGTTTGCCCTGTTAATGTCGATCTGGAATTTGGCGGGCCTGCTCTCCCAGGAATTGGGGGCATTGCTAACCCAAATGCTCGGCATAACGGAAACCAACTTTGATCAACTTTGGCTTTTGGTGGTGATCACCAACCTTTCAACCCTGCTCCCCCTGCCGTTTCTGCACTGGCTCCCTGCTGCTGAAGAAGCGGAGATAACGCCGGATCTACCCAACCCATAGGTGTCCAAAACCCATCCTACTCCTGCTTTCTATCCCAAAAATCCAGTTTTAGCGGTAAGGGCGTTGGCGTAAGCCTGCCGGAGGCACAAAAATTTTTCGCCCCTACACCACCCAAAACTTTGTACGGTCTGATCATTCTTCCCACTTCCCACTTCCCACTTCCTACTTCCCCAACCATGCAAACCCTCGAAGCAACCACCCGCCCCGCTTTCAATCAAACCGACTGGCAAAAAGGCTATCAATCCCAACGCCAAGAACTGAGTTATGTTGTTGATGACATTACCGGCAGGATTCCCCCGGAATTGACGGGGACGTTATTCCGCAATGGGCCGGGCTTGTTGGATATTAATGGCGAAATGATTCATCACCCCTTTGATGGGGATGGGATGGTCTGTGCGATCGCCTTCCAAAATGGCAAGGTTCATTTCCAAAACCGCTACGTCCGCACTGAGGGTTATCTCGCAGAACAATCCGCCGGGAAAATTTGCTATCGGGGCGTATTTGGTACACAAAAAAAGGGGGGCTGGTTAGCCAACCTCTTTGATCTCAAGCTCAAAAATATTGCCAATACCAATGTGATCTATTGGGGGAATCGCCTCCTGGCCCTTTGGGAAGCAGGCAAGCCCCACCGCCTCAATCCCCAGAACTTGGAAACGATGGGGGTTGATGATCTGGACGGAATTTTGGGTAAAGGGGATGCTTTTTCCGCCCATCCCCGCATTGATCCGGCTTGTGTGTTTGATGATGGCCAACCCTGTTTAGTGAATTTCTCCCTTTCAGCAGGGCCGGTGAGCACGCTCCACCTTTACGAACTCGCCCCCGATGGCCAACTACTGCGGCGTAAATCCCAACCGATCCCCGGCTTTGCCTTCATCCATGATTTTGCGATCACGCCCCATTACTATCTCTTCTTTCAAAACCCAGTGAGCTTTAATCCCTTGCCTTTCCTGTTGGGCCAACGGGGGGCAGCGGAATGTGTCCAATTTCAGCCGAATCAGGAAACGAAAATTATTGTTATTCCCCGCGATCCCGCTTCCACTCAGCCTGTGAAAATCCTCAAAGCCAAGGCCGGCTTTGTCTTCCACCATGCCAATGCCTGGGAAATCGACGAACAACATTTGGGTATTGATTCGATCTGTTATCCCTCTTTCCCAGAGGTGGAGCCGGATTCCGATTTTCGGGATGTGGATTTTACGAAGGTTGATCCGGGGCAATTGTGGCGGTTTAGTTTGGATCTGACAACGGAAACGGCAACGGCGACGATGTTGGAATCCCGCTGTGTGGAGTTCCCCACGTTACACCCCGCCTACGAAGGCCGTCCCTACCGTTACGCCTACTTCGGCACAGCCCAGCAATCCCAAGGCAATGCGCCGCTGCAAGCCCTGCTCAAGTTTGATTTTGCGAGGGGGGAAAAACAGTTTTATTCCTTCGCGCCCCATGGATTTGTGACAGAGCCGGTGTTTGTGGCTAAACCGGGAGAAATGGCGGAAGATGCCGGTTGGATTTTGATGTTGGTCTATGATGCGACCCGCCATGGTTCAGATCTGGTGATTTTCGATGCGGCGGATATTCCCGCCGGCCCCATTGCTACCGTGCATTTAAAAATCCATATTCCCTACGGGCTACATGGGAATTGGACAGAGGCGGTTTTTGGGGAGTGAGGAGTGAGGAGTGAGGAGTGGGGAGTGGGGAGTGGGGAGTGGGGAGTGGGAAGTGGGAAGTGGGAAGTGGGGAGTGAGACTTATGGCACTACGAACTTTCTCTTTTCTGTTTTTGGCTTCGATACCAATGAGCCAAGCGGTGGGGCGAGATGCCTAGATAGTAGCCGAGGATCATGCCTTGGTTGATCAGCGTGGTGCGGAATACGCCAAGGCGTTGCCAGCGGCGGGGGGAAGTGGTGACGGCTTGGGGAGCGATCGCCACCTTCCCCAATCCGCGTAACTGGCGCACAAAAACAAAATCCTCCATAATCGGCAAATCGGGAAAGCCCCCCAATTGCTCAAACGTGGTTTTTTTGAGGAATAGGGCCTGATCACCATAGGGGAGTTGCAGCCAATGCGATCGCACCCCCACCCACCATTCCACCCAACGCAGGCCTCGCCCCTCCCCCGCAATCTTTAATTGAAAAGCACCGGCAGCTACGCCCGGTTTTGCGAGGAGCGATCGCACCGTGGCAGCAAAGTCAGGCGGGAGCAGCGTATCGCCATGGAGAAAGAGGAGAATTTCCCCCGTGGCAAGGCTGGCCCCATAGTTCATCTGTTGGGCGCGGCCAGGGGGAAGGCTGTGGACTTTGGCCCCTTGGGATTGGGCGATCGCCACCGTCTCATCCTCACTTTCCCCATCAATAACAATCACCTCTAAATCCCCCTGAGCCATCAAGGGCGGGAGCGTGTGGGGGAGCGTGGTGGCTTCATTGCGGACGGGGATTATAATGGAAATTTTTGCCATGGATCAGGATCAGGATTGGGCAAAGGCTTGGCGCGATCGCCTCCAACAGGCTAGGGCGATCGCCGTGATTCGCGCCCCGACGTTGGTTGTCGGCTATGCCATGGCCGAGGCGGTGATTGCCGGGGGGATGGAATGGGTAGAAATTACTTGGAATAGCGATCGCGCTGCGGATTTAATCACCCAACTGCGCCGGGATTTTCCCCATTGTTGCATCGGCACAGGCACGATCCTTGATCCGGCGGCAGTGGCGATCGCTCACACTGCCGGGGCGCAATTCCTCTTTTCCCCCCATACCCATCGGGAAATCATCACCATCGCTCAAGATTTACAATTACCTGTAGTAGCTGGAGCCTTAACCCCCACAGAAATTATTCAGGCTTGGCATTGGGGCGCAACAGCGGTGAAGGTGTTCCCCGTGCAGGCGGTGGGGGGAGCGGCCTATTTGCGAGGGATCCGGGGGCCGTTACCTCAAATTCCCCTCATTCCCACCGGGGGCGTAACCTTGGGCAATGTAACGGATTTTCTCGATGCAGGGGCGATCGCCGTCGGATTAGCAGGGCAACTCTTCCCCCAAGAGGCAATAGCAGCGGGGAATTGGGGGCTGATTACAGAGCGGGCGAGGGAATTGCGATCGCGCTTATTGATGTAGGGGCGAAAAATCTTTGTGCCTCCGGCAGACTTACGCCAACGCCCCCACGCCGATCAAGATCAGACTCTCTTGATTAAGCATTGTTGCCAAATGTGATAATTCACTAAAAACCTATCGGAATACTGGGGATTTATGGCAAGATGACAAAACGAGCAAGCTCAATGCGTCGATCAACACGCTCAAGGAGACTACTGGCATGACATTACAACTCGGTGATACCGTCCCCAACTTTACGCAGGATTCCAGCGAAGGGGAAATCAATTTTTACGATTGGGCTGGCGATAGCTGGGTCGTTCTCTTTTCCCACCCTGCCGACTATACCCCCGTTTGCACCACGGAATTAGGGGAAGTATCCCGCCGCAAACCTGAGTTTGAAGCCCGCAACGTTAAGGTGATCGCCCTCAGTGTCGATGATGCTGAATCCCACAAGGGTTGGATCTGCGATATCAACGAAACCCAAAATACGACAGTGAACTATCCCATCCTTGCGGATGTGGATAAAAAAGTTTCCGACCTCTACGGCATGATCCACCCCAATGCCAACGCCTCTTTGACAGTGCGATCGGTGTTTGTCATTGATCCCCAGAAAAAACTGCGGTTAACGATCACCTATCCCCCCGCAACGGGTCGCAATTTCGATGAAATTATCCGAGTGATTGACGCGCTGCAACTGACGGATAACTATCAAGTAGCGACCCCCGTCAACTGGAAAGATGGGGATGACTGCGTGGTTGTACCCTCCATTCCCACCGAAGAAGCAAAACAGAAATTCCCCAAAGGTGTTACAGAAGTCAAGCCCTATCTGCGGATGACCCCCCAACCCAACAAATAAGTTACGAAAATAGTGCGGGAGTCTGAAAGCCCCGTCAATTTATTGCGGGGATGAAAGACGACACGAGCGACTTTAGTCGCCCTCCTTGGGCCAGTCGTGTTATGGTGATTATATTGAATTTCAAACGT
>NZ_JAYGHW010000080.1:0-7199 GCF_034932185.1 Spirulina sp. CCNP1310
GCGTCATCAACACCTGGGCGGACATCCTGAACCGCGCTAACCTCGGTTTTGAAGTGATGCACGAACGCAACGCCCACAACTTCCCCTTAGATTTGGCTTCTGCTGAGTCTGCGCCTGTGGCTCTGACCGCTCCTGCCATCAACGGTTAAGATTCTGGTTTAACAATCTCATCCGTAACGAAATAAAGCCCCCTCATAACGAGGGGGCTTTGTTCTATTATGAATGAACATTCCCTAGGACAATCTAGCCCCGCCTGCCCTATGCGTATTCGACAAATTTTGCTCATTGCTTTCGTTGCCTTGGGTTTAGGGTTGGCAACCCTCATCCAGGGAATGGGTCAACCTGCATTCAGTTGCGAATACCATCCGGAGGCCTATGAAGGGTTGGCGATGGAAGGGCTAGAGCAGGAATTAACGGGATCGGGGTTGATCGGTCGGGTGCATGGGGCAGCGCCGGCCATGGCAGTGCTGACGGTGCGAGAACCGGATAACTTTTTTGAACACCGTGAATTTTCCCTTGTCCCCGCTAATGCCGATATTCGTGAGGCTTTAGGCGCAGTCCATCGCCATGATCAGGTTTGTCTCCAAGGAGAATGGCTCTACAACCCCAGTAGTCAGCCCCATTTATTGGTGAAAGAGATGGCGGTTTTGGAATCTTGGCAAGGTGGTCGGGAATATGAACATCAAACCCAGGTGACGCAGGACATTCCCGATCGCACCTTGGTAGGGGTTGTTCATGCTGTCGGTGCAGAAGGGGATGTGTTAGTGATTGATTATGATGATGCGGTGTTGCCGGTGATGGTTCGTGATCCCGCTTGGACGGCGGGACTCTATCGGGGGGATCTAGTCCGCATTGACTATGGTTGGCGCAGGATTCCCGCCCGTCCCCCCCATGCCTATCTGACTCAACCCCCAACGGTGGTGGATGCGATCGCCTCCCTCCACAATCAACCCAAAACCCTCACCGGCCACCTCGTCAAGTTTCCCCAAAGCCCCCAATTACAATTTGATGTCTATGGTTTGGCCGTGGAAACCTTGGGGCAGCAGCGGATTTTTACCCTCGTTAATTTTCAAGACCCAGAAGTGTTTGGGGCAATTCGGCAACGGTTGGCGACGCTGTGGGAAGAACAGGAGGAGGGGGCGATCGCCGGCCGCAATTATTTAATCAACCCCCACCTCACCCTCACCGCCACCGGCACGATCAACGTCACCTCTCCCCAACAAGCCAACCCCCAAATCCTCCTCGCCACCCCCGAAGCCGTTCACCAATAGCGGCGGCCCGTGAAAAATACCCCCAAAATAATCATGATCAGCCCCGGATAGGACAACTGGGTGAGGGGAAAAATCGGCAGTGGCAAAGCATCCTTAATCCCCAACACCACCACCAAACACAACACCAACGCCCACAAACTGCCCCGATTCAAAGCCAAAGGCTGCCGCCACCGCTCACCAAAATAGAGTCCTAACGCTCCCAATCCAAAAGTTGCCATTAGGGGAATGAACTCCCCCAAAGGAGGCGCGAGGAGATTTCCCAAAACGAACCGGATAGCCGGAACGCCCAAATTCCATAAACCCGCCAAAAACCACTCAACCGCAATCACCGCCAGCACTGTCACCCCGGCCACTTTTGCCAATTCGCGCCAGGGTTGTTGAGTAAAGCCACGCCAAGGATTGCTCATGGAAAAAAGGGAAATTTCAATCTCATTGTGGCACATCCCCACTTCCCACCCCCCACTCCCCTAACGAGAAGACCCAATTTCCTGGGCCGCTTGAAAAACCTCACGGGCAAATTCCGGATTTTCCCGCATCCGCCGAAATAACATCGGCATTGATTTGTAATACTGACTGAGAAAGGCCTCTTCCTGATGGGGGATCCGACCTGCCAAGAAAATCAATTCCTCCGGATTTAAGTCCAGATAGCGGGCAAGATTACGGATCACATCTTCCTTCGGAGCGTATTCTGCCCGGTTGTTTTCCAGTTTAGAGAGATAGGTAAAGTCAATTTTGATTAAGGCGGCGAGTTTTCGCTGACTATACCCCTTATCTTTGCGGCGATCGCGGATCAGTTTCCCAAATGCATTGTTCATCGTTCTCTTTTGCTATGAATGGCCCAATCTCGCACTTATTCTAAGATCTCTCTCGCACCATAGCCCAACCCAATGCAAAATCTTGAGCCGCACCGCTACCGATTTTCAGAAAATTTGAGCATCTCCCTCGCCTGCCCAGAGCTAACGCACAGATCAAAATTGGGCAAAATTCAGGAATGGGGACAAAATAGGATGTAGAAGCCCAGAAACTTAGGAGCCATTCCGCCATGCTGTTTCCAAAACAACCCGATCCGCTACCTCCGCAAGACAGTTCACCATTTTCTCAAAAACCCAAGGGATTCACACTGTGGAAAGTTGGCGGTGTTGTCATCAGTCTGGCTGGGTTCGGCTTTATCATTCCTTTTCTGTTGCCCTATGAGAGTGCTTGTGGGTGCGCGGATGAATCCAGAAGCAATATCGGAGCATCGCTCCGAGGACAGCAGGCTTATTTTTTGGAAAAGCATCAGTTTTCTGATTCTATAGACGCATTAGGATTAGGAATACCCACAACTACACAAAAATATCAATATAAAGTGGACAAGGAACCCAACGCCGTCATTCATTATGCTCTTCCCATTCCTCCGGAAAAAGCAGTATGGTTTGAGCGTAGGCAACGCCCAAGAGCCAATATGGTGGGAGCAGTTTTCTTGATAGCCAATCAAGATAATCCTCAAGAAATGATCCCTGAAACCATTATCTGTCAAGGACAACCCGGCGATTATCGTCTTCCTTTAAAGCCAATTTTAGTCAAGAATAAACCCACTTGTCCAGCGAATTATACTCAGCTTTAGCCATGTTTGAAATAGGAGAATAATTTTAATGCTCTGAGTTTTCAATTGAAATCTTCAATCACAATGATGCTGTCGAGACAATAGATTGCTCCCTTGACATGGGGACATTGTTTTTGCCCCTATTTTTAAAGATTGCATCATCTGAGCACATCAGCCTAGATTATGTTAAAGTTAAAAATTGATTAGTGTCGTCATGCTATGGGTTTTCACTGTCATAATCACTATTTCGGAGATTTCTGTATCTAATTTTACCATTAACCGAAATAGTATTCAGGGTGTTTTTGTATATTTCAATACATCAAAAACCACTACAATCCATCAGAACCTATGGCCTCATCCTCTCGCCGAATTGTTAAAGAACGCCGCGATTACAATACTTGGGTGGCGAATGAAACCTTAGAGGATTATTCGCTCCGCTATGCGCCGAAATCGTTCCGCAAGTGGCCAGAACTGCTGGTGGCCAATACAGCCCTCGGCGGTATCTCGTTTCTCGCCCTGGAGGCCATTGGGGGATCTTTAGCAATTAACTATGGCTTTACCAATTCCCTTTGGGCGATCGCCACCGTCGGCGTGATCATCTTTTTAGCCGGTATCCCCATCACTTACTATGCCGCCAAGTACAACATTGATATGGATTTGTTGACAAGGGGGGCAGGGTTTGGCTACATCGGTTCGACGATCACTTCATTAATTTATGCCTCCTTTACGTTTATCTTCTTTGCCCTCGAAGCGGCGATTATGGCCCAAGCCCTAGAACTGTATTTTGGGCTGCCGTTGTGGTTGGGTTATATTGTTTGCTCGGTTTTAATTATTCCGTTAGTGTTTTATGGGGTGACACTAATTAATCAGTTGCAATTGTGGACGCAACCCCTATGGCTGGGGTTAATGGTGGCTCCCTATATTTTTGTTTTGGTGAAAGAACCCCATGCCTTTGATCATTGGGTGAATTTTGCGGGAAATTCCCCCAGCGGGGCAGGCTTTGATCCCCTACTGTTTGGGGCAGCGGCAACGGTGTCCTTTGCCCTTATTGCCCAGTTGGGGGAGCAGGTGGATTATTTGCGGTTTTTGCCCGATGAGGGGCCGGAAAATCGCGGCCGGTGGTGGTTGGCGGTGATTGGTGCGGGGCCCGGTTGGATTTTGTTGGGGACTGCCAAGCAGTTAGGAGGGGCGTTCCTCGCTTCCCTCGCGATTAGCCATGGGGTGGCGATCGCCCAAGCTAAAGAGCCGATCCAGATGTATCTTGCGGGCTTCCGATATATGTTCGATAACCCCGCCGTGGTGTTAGCGGTGGGGACATTATTTGTAATTCTGTCCCAAATTAAAATCAACGTCACCAATGCCTACGCCGGTTCCCTGGCTTGGTCTAACTTTTTCTCCCGCTTGACCCATTCCCACCCTGGCCGGGTGGTGTGGTTGGTGTTTAACGTGGCCATTGCGCTTGTGTTGATGGAGTTGGGTGTATTTGAAACCCTAGAGGCGGTGTTGGGGCTGTATTCCAATGTGGCGATCGCCTGGGTGGGGGCTTTAGTTGCCGATCTGGTGATTAATAAACCCCTCAAACTCAGCCCCTCCTATGTGGAATTTAAACGGGCCTATTTATACAACATCAACCCCGTCGGGTTTGGCTCCACGGCGATCGCCTCCCTGATCGCCATTCTCGCCTTCATTGGTTGGTTTGGACCTTGGGCCCAGGCCTATTCCCCCTTCCTCGCCTTAGGCATTGCCTTCACCCTCGCCCCCCTGATCGCCTGGATCACCAAAGGGAAATACTACATCGCCCGCGAAAACACAATCCGCCTCAACACCGCCTCCGATGCCCTGATTACCTGCGGCATTTGCGCCCAAGCCTACGAGCCAGCGGATACCGCTTTTTGTCCGGTTTATGACGGCGCGATCTGCTCCCTCTGCTGTAGCCTTGATGCCCAATGCCACGATGGTTGCAAAACCGATGGCGTGGCTCCCTCCATGGCCCATCGCTTCGCGGATATCCTCTTTGGCGATCGCCTCAACCCTCAATTAGGGGTGCGCATTGTCCGGTTTGCAGGAATTTTCACCCTCATGGGGGGGAGTATTGGCGCAATTATTGGGCTAGTTTATGCCCTGATTGGCAAACGGGAAACCACCTCCCTTGGGGAAGCCTTTATGATTGCCTTTATGCTGCTGTTGGTGGTGGCAGGGATAGGGGCTTGGTGGTTGGTGTTAAGTGAAGAAAGCCGGGAAATGGCAGAGGCGGAACTCGATAAGCAAAACCTGCAATTGCAAGGGGAAATCCACGATCGCCAACAGGCCCAAGCCAGTTTACAAGCCCTCACCCAAGAGCTAGAGGCACGGGTAGCCCAGCGCACGGCGGAACTTTCCGAAGCCCTACGGACATTGCAGCATACTCAGGGGCAATTAGTCCAAACCGAAAAAATGTCCAGTTTGGGGCAGTTAGTAGCCGGTGTTGCCCATGAAATTAACAACCCGGTGAACTTTATCCATGGCAATCTTGATCATGCCCATGCCTATGTGAACGGTTTACTCACCTTGATCAAGTTGTATCAGCAGGAATTCCCCACTACGGCGGCGATCGCTGATTGTATTGAAGAGATTGAACTCGATTTCATCGAAGAAGATCTGCCCAAACTGCTCAGTTCCATGGCGGTAGGGACGGATCGCATTCGGCAAATTGTCCTCTCCCTGCGGGTCTTCTCCCGTGTCGATGAATCGGACTATAAGCCGGTGAATCTCCATGAAGGCCTCGATAGTACCTTGATGATTTTAGGCAATCGCCTCAAGGCCAATTCTGAACGACCGGCGATCGCCATCCATCGCAACTATGGCCCGCTGCCCTTAGTGGAATGCTACGCCGGCCAACTGAATCAAGTGTTTATGAACCTGTTGGCCAATGCCCTTGATGCCTTCGATGAATGCAATAATCAGCGCACCTATGCTGAACTGTCCCAAAACCCCAACCAAATCACGATTCAAACCCAAGTCATCCATGAAAATTGGGTGCGCATTGAACTGATGGACAATGGCCCCGGTATTCCCGAAGCGGTGCAACACCTTTTGTTTGATGCCTTTTTCACCACCAAAGGTGTAGGCAAAGGCACAGGACTAGGATTATCGATCAGCTATCAGATCATCACTGAAAAACACCAGGGTAAAATCTGGTGTGAATCGAAACTGGGCCAAGGTACAACCTTTGTGATTGAAATTCCCATTCATCCCCAGGCGATCGCCTCCGTCCCCCAAGCCGCTTTTGCCCTCGCCTCCCCTCGCCTCTCCCCCGATGCGATAAAATTGCTTGAATAAGCAAACCTTGACCAGACCCGGATTAGACAAAAGCCGATGAGTTTCGATTATGACTTGGTAATTATTGGTGCAGGGGTGGGTGGCCATGGCGCGGCCCTCCATGCGGTGAAATGTGGTTTAAAGACTGCGATTATTGAAGCGGCGGAAATGGGGGGAACCTGTGTAAACCGGGGCTGCATCCCCTCGAAGGCCCTCCTGGCGGCTTCGGGGAAAGTGCGGGAATTGGGCGATCGCCATCACCTCGCCGCCCTAGGGGTACAGGTGGGAACCGTGGGGTTTGAACGGGAGGCGATCGCCGCCCATGCTCATGATCTCGTCACCAAAATTCGCAGCGACCTCACCAACAGCCTCAAACGCTTGGGCGTGGCCACGATCGAGGGTTGGGGCCGGGTGGCCGGGGCGCAAAAAGTGGGGGTGAAAACCGAGGCGGGGGAAAAATTCTACACCGCAAAAAATATCCTCCTCTCCACCGGCTCCGTTCCCTTCGTTCCTCCCGGCATTGAACTGGACGGTAAAACCGTCTACACCAGTGATGATGCGGTGCGGTTGGAAAGTTTACCCCAATGGGTGGCGATTATCGGTAGTGGCTATATTGGTTTGGAATTTTCCGATGTCTATTCTGCCTTGGGCTGTGAAATCACGATGATTGAAGCCCTCGATACGCTGATGCCCGGTTTTGACCCCGATATTGCCAAGATTGCCGAGCGGGTCTTGCTCCAAGGCCGCGATATTGAAACCCATCAGGGGGTATTGGCGAAAAAAGTCACCCCAGGCCATCCCGTCGTGATTGAATTGGCGGATGCGAAAACGAAGGAAACCATTGATGTGATTGAGGTGGATGCCTGTTTGGTGGCCACGGGACGGATTCCCGCCACGAAGAATTTAGGCTTAGAAACCGTGGGCGTAGAAACCGATCGCCGGGGCTTTATTGAAGTCAACGACAAAATGGAAGTGATCCGCGACGGTCAAACCGTGGCGAACCTCTACGCCATTGGGGACGCGACAGGCAAAATGATGCTGGCCCA
>NZ_JAYGHW010000081.1:0-4228 GCF_034932185.1 Spirulina sp. CCNP1310
TCCCTGCTACCCCGAAACTGGGGCCGAAGAACCAACTGGATTGTCCCAGGGGATACATTAAGAAGACGCTGACGAAGACGGCGATGGGGCCAGAGAAGGCGATCGCATTGTAGGGACGAATCCCCACTAGGCGAGCGATTTCAAATTGGCGCAACATGAAGCCGATTAAGCCGAATGCCCCATGGAGGGCAACGAAACTCCACAGCCCACCGATTTGGAACCAGTGGGTGAGGCTCCACTGGGCTTCGGGGCCCCAGAGGAACAACAGGGAGTGACCGAGGGCATCGGCGGGGGAGGAAACAGCCACGGTGATAAAGTTGCAGCCTTCGAGGTAGCTCGAGGCTAAACCGTGGGTGTACCAGGAGGTGACGAAGGTGGTGCCGGTGAGCCAGCCGCCGAGAGCCATGTAGGCGCAGGGGAAGAGCAGCAAACCAGACCAACCGATAAAGACGAAGCGATCGCGTTTGAGCCAGTCGTCCACTGAATCAAACCAGCCTCGCTCCTGTGTTCTGCCAACAGCTATGGTCATAAAACAAATATCCTCTTGCTGGGTGAATCAAAGGCAAGATTCCTAAAAAATGGAGCACTTGCGATCGCCGATCATAACGTGAATTCACTCAAGCCTAAAGGGGGCAGAAATGCCTAACCGAGAGGGGTTTGAGGCCGCGCTAAACGCAGTTGTCATTTAAAACTCAAGAAAGTGCAGATCACAAGCCAGTTTAATCTTTAACGGCGCAGCAAAGGTGATAACGCCGGAAGATCAGTGATTGTTGTTACACAACAGCGGCGGCTCCAGTGAGCAGCCTAGCGTGGGGAGGAATACCGAACAAGCGGGTTCGGGGTTCCAACGCTTAAGATATTATTACCAAAAATTTTACAAATTGTCACATCTTTCCTCAGAAATCTCACGAATCAACCCTGAGCCAGGGCCAAAGGCCGCAGCGGATTTGCCCAGAGGGTAGTAAAATAGCTCAGAATCAAGGCTCTCATTTTTAAGATTTAGGTATTTCTGCTATGACCGCATCGACATCATCCTCCCCCACAGGGCAGGTTTTCCGGCAGGCTGTCCTCGGCTCACGCCGACCCAGCAACTTGTTCTGGGCGATCATTTCTGCCATTGGGGGTGTGGGTTTTTTTCTGGCGGGGCTGTCGAGCTATCTCCATAAAAATTTGCTGATCGTCAGCGATACCACGAATTTGATCTTTTTCCCCCAAGGCGTTGCCCTGCTCTTTTATGGGGTGGTGGGCAGTGCGATCGCCCTTTACCAGATGGGGATGTTTATCCTAGATGTGGGGGGTGGCTATAACGAATTCAATAAAGCCGAGGAGAAAGTCACGATTTTCCGCTGGGGCTTTCCGGGGAAAAACCGGCAAATCTGTGTGACCCATCCCCTGGATGCCATCCAAGCGGTGCGGGCAGAAATCCGCGAGGGCATTAACCCCAAACGGATGCTGTATTTACGGGTGAAAGCCAGTCGGGATATTCCCCTCACCCGTGTGGGGGAACCCTTAACACTGACCCAGTTGGAAAACCAAGGTGCAGAATTGGCTCGTTTTCTAGAAGTGCCCCTCGAAGGACTCTAACGTTAAACTCACCATGTTCAATGCTTCGCTGCGATCGCAAGGATCGCGTCTCTTGTTGTTGGTGGCCCTGCTGGGCTTTTTAATGGTCGGCTGCGCCCAACCCTCTGCATCCCTAACGGATCCTGGGGCATCAACGGAAACCACTGAAACCACAACAGCCGCCGAAACCGGCACCATTACCGCACAATCCAGTAACCCGATGAGTGAATTACCCAGACTTGAAGGCCCCGCCACCGTTGTTATGACCGTTAAGGGCGAACCGATTACCATTGCCATTGATGGGGATGCTGCCCCGATTACCGCCGGTAACTTTGTCGATCTCGTCCAACGGGGCGTTTATGACGGCTTAATGTTTCACCGGGTTGTCACCCAGCCAGAACCCTTTGTGGCCCAAGGGGGCGATCCCCAAGGAAAAGACCCCAATTTTCCCGAAAGTCGTTTAGGGACGGGGAATTTCGTCAACCCCGATACGGGTAAGCCCCGCTATATTCCTTTGGAAATCACCCCCGCCGGGGCCAGTGAGCCGCTGTACAGCAAAACCTTTCCCGATGCGCGGATCAGCGGCCCGCCGGCCCTGCCCCATACCCGTGGGGCGATCGCCATGGCCCGCTCCCAAATGCCTGATTCCGCTTCCTCACAGTTCTATTTTGCCCTTGCTGATCTGGCCTTCCTGGATGGGAACTATGCCGTTTTTGGCTATGTGACTGAAGGAATGGATGTGGTAGATAGCATTGCCCAAGGCGATCGCATTGAATCGGCCATCGTCACCGCTGGCGCTGAAAACCTCAAGCAGCCCTAGGTCGATGGGGGTGGTGATCACCGGGATCGGGCTGTGTTCAGCCCTTGGGGATGCCCACCAAACCCAGCAGCACCTCTTAAGGGGAAAATCCGGGATTCGGCTCTCTCAACCGTTCCCGGCACTTCCCCCCCTTCCCCTCGCCCTCATGGGTGATCAGCCTCAAACCTTGCCCGCCCTCATTCCCCCCCTGGTTCAGGCAACCTTAACCGATGCCTCCCTCACCCCGCCGCTACCTAACTGGGGTGTGGTGGTGGGGTCAAGTCGGGGCTGTCAGGGGAATTGGGAACGCATGGGGGACGGTGGGCAACCGCTAACAACCTGGTTGAGCCATGGGCCCGATACCGGCGCAACGCTCACCGCTCAAATCTTGCAAACTCCTGGCCCCGTGGCGGCCCCGATGGCGGCCTGTGCCACGGGATTATGGGCGATCGCCCAAGGATATCACTGGATTCAACAGGGGCAATGTCAGCAGGTGATCGCTGGAGCCGTTGAGGCCCCCATCACCCCCCTCACCCTAGCGGGATTCGCCCGCATGGGGGCCCTGGCCCAAACCGGCTGCTATCCCTTTGATCAACATCGGGAAGGGTTGGTCTTGGGAGAGGGGGGCGCTCTGTTTTGTTTGGAATCCCAGCGGGCGGCCCAAGCCCGTGGCGCTCAGATCTACGGTGAAATCATCGGCGTAGGCTTCACCTGTGATGCCTACCATGTCAGCGCCCCCGATCCCAGCGGCCAAAGTGCAAGGGCAGCCATTGTGCAATGTTTAGAGCGGGCCCGCCTCACCCCCGCCGAGATCGACTATATCCATGCCCACGGCACCAGCACCCAACGCAATGATCAGCAAGAGGCGGCGATCCTCTCGGCCCTCTTTCCCCATCGCCCCCCCGTGAGTTCCACGAAAGGAGCAACCGGCCATACTCTGGGAGCCTCCGGAGCCTTGGGGGTGGCGGTGTGCCTCTGGGCGTTGCGATCGCAAACCCTGCCCCCCTCTGTGGGCCTACGGGATTTAGCCTTTCCGGAATTAAATATTGTGCGTCAGGCCACCAAGGCGCAGATTCACCACACCCTCTGCCTCAGTTTTGGCTTTGGCGGCCAAAATCTTGCCCTCACCCTCCGGGGTTGATCCCCCCTTGTTATCGAACAGTGACGAAGACAACAGCAGCCTCTAGAAATTGAGGTGATCTTAGCTACAATCACGAAGGGTGTTTGCCCAATGCTTGCACCTGGAGAGCTACAGATGAAGAGGGCAAAATTGATCATGGACTCTCGCCACATCCAGTTTCAAGATGATAAATCCTGCATTGATTTCGAGCAGTTACGAAAATAGTGCGGGAGTCTTAGAGCAACGTCGCTGTCTTCGCGGGGATGAAAGACGACACGGCGACTTGAGTCGCCGTCCTTGCAGGGCGGCTTATATTGTGTGGTAGGATATAGCCATGATTGTACTAGAGTTTAAAGCCTACGGAAAGCCCCAGCAATTCAGCGCCATAGACGAGGCAGTGAGAACAGTCCAGTTCATCTGAAACAAAGCCATCCGTTATTGGATGGACAACCGGGGAACTGGACAGAACGATCTGCAAAAGCTATGCGCTCAACTGGCTCAGGAATTCCCTTTTGCCGCTGAACTCAACAGCATGGCTCGGCAAGCATCCGCAGAAAGAGCCTGGAGTACAATCTCGCGATTCTACGAAAACTGCAAGAAGGGTATCCCCGGAAAAAAAGGATTCCCCTCCTTCAAGAAAAATAACCGCTCAGTAGAGTACAAAACCTCTGGGTGGAAGTTAGACGAGAATCGCAAGGTCATCACCTTCACCGACAAGAAGGGCATTGGTAGACTAAAGCTCAAAG
>NZ_JAYGHW010000082.1:0-4130 GCF_034932185.1 Spirulina sp. CCNP1310
GCCAACATCGGCGTTTGCAACCGTACCCCGGCAATTTCCGTGGCAAAGCTGCGTTCATAGCTGCCCGCGTAATGGCTCACATCGGTAGAAGTTCCCCCCATATCAAAGCCGATAATTTTCGTAAACCCGGCGATCGCACAGGTTTTCACCGCCCCAACAATTCCCCCCGCTGGCCCCGAAAGAATACTATCCTTGCCTTGAAATTGGGCCGCATCGGTGAGGCCGCCGTGGGATTGCATAAACATTAACGGCGTATCAGGCGGGAGTTGGCCTGCGATCTGGTCTACATAACGGCGCAAAATGGGGGATAAATAGGCATCGACAACGGTCGTATCCCCCCGGCCCACCAACCGCATTAGGGGGCTAACTTGGTGGGAAAGGGATATCTGTGTAAACCCCACTTGGCGGGCGATCGCCCCAATCGCTAATTCATGGGCGGGGTAGCGGTAGCCATGGAGGAGGGCAACGGCACAACTGCGGATGCCGGTATCATAGGCCCGTTGGAGATCCTGGCGAATTTTTACCAAATTTAACGGCGTGATCACTTCCCCCGCCGCGCTGTAGCGTTCTTCGGCTTCAATGACTTGCTCGTAGAGCAGTTCTGGTAAAACAATGTGACGGGCAAAAATATCGGGACGGTGCTGATCGCCAATGCGGAGGATATCGCCTAAACCTTGGGTGGTGATCAAGAGGGTGCGATCGCCCTTCCGTTCCAAGAGGGCATTGGTGGCTACCGTTGTCCCCATTTTAATACTACTGATCTGTCCCCTCGAGATCGGTTGATCACCCTTTAACCCCAGAATTTCGCGGATGCCTTGGAGGGGTGCATCGGGGTAGCGATCTGGGTTTTCGGAAAGGAGTTTATGGATGTGGATTTCGCCCGTTGGACTTTGGGCGATAATATCGGTAAAAGTGCCGCCGCGATCAATCCAAAATTGCCAACCCGTAGGGCGAGGGGTGGGGGAATCGGCGGCATGGCTCATAGATGGAGGGAGGGGTATAGAGATCGCTACAATGGGCTTCATTTTAACGCATCCTTGCGGAGGCGAAGAGGGGAGGCAATTCTTGATCCCGACTGTAACAAAACAAGACAGTTTGCCCCTGAGGGAGATCTTTCACAGATTTTTCACAATTTTATGGTGATAATGGATTGATTTAACGCTACATAGGAGCGGAACATTTATGCCATTAGTTTGGGATGATTCATTAAAGATTGGCATTCCTGAAATTGATCAGCAACATAAGTTGATGATTGATCAAATGAATCTGTTGGTGCAGGCTTTGAAAGATAATAAGGGGCCGGAGGAAATTCAAAAGATTATCCAGTTCTTAGATCGCTACGTTGAGCAGCATTTTGGTTTTGAAGAAGAATGTATGCACCGCTATCAATGCCCGATTGCAGCCACGAATGCCCAAGCCCATCAGCAATTTATTGCTAAATATCAGGCAATCAAGGCGGAATTTAATGCCCATGGCCCTAGTTTTATGCTGGTTCTCGATATTAGCCAGAATCTTTTGGATTGGTTTATTAACCATATTCGCAAGATCGATACACAACTGAAGCCCTGTATGCCTTCCTCCTGAACCGTAGGGGCGAAAAATTTTTCGCCCCTCCCTCGCTTACCCCCATATTTCCACCCTATCCCCGACCTGGATCACGCCCTCGGATTGGGGCATGAGGTTTTCGCCAAAGTAGAGTTTGCCTTGACGTTGGCGGAACGTGGCGAGGGTTTTGAGGGGTTCTTTGTCGGGGTTTCTCGCGCCGGTTTGCTGATCTGTTGTCGTCACGATGCAGCGATCGCACCCTTTCACCGCCTGAAAGTTCACTGCACCGATGCGGAGCGATCGCCATTCATCCTCCCCAAACGCGATCCCACTCTCCACAACTAAATTAGGGCGAAACCGCTCCATCCCCACAGATTGCCCCTGATTCGCCCTGATCCGCTCATTCAAATCTGCTAAAGATGCCGTATTCGTCAGCAATACCGGATAAGCATCGGCAAAACTCACGGCTCCCCCCGGCGCATAGGCGGGATCCGTGGGGCGCGGGTGATGGGGAGATTGGGCCACTAACCGGCAGGGGGTGGCGAGGTGGTGACTTAACCATTGGGCGATCGCTTCCCCCTGATCTAACCCGATGGTCTGGGTGCGCCACACCTGTACCGGGCATGGTTCCCCTAGGGGTGTGAGGGGAATGACAACCGGCGCAGGGTTATCGGCAAAGGATAGGCGGAGACCCTCAAGGGTGATAGTCACGGTTAGCCGTGCCAATGCGGGATGTTGCCGTTGGGTCATAAACTGCCCTTGGGGATTGACCACCATCCAGCGGCGATCATACTCAAACCCAGCCCGCTGCACCGCAACCCGCTCCAAGGCGATCCCCCTCGCCCCCTTAATGGGATAGATCCACAACGCCTGAACCTGCATCTAGAGCACCTGATGGGTGTAGCTGTGCTGTTTAACGTTATCCTCGGTGCTGACGATGTTGTCAGCATTGAGGACGCGCTTGCGCTCGGTGGAAAAGTTAAAGTCTGCCTTTTGGGTTCCTACGGGAATCAGGGTTTGGGCTTGTTGCGATCGCTGATAGGTGCGGGCAGCGGCAACGGTACGGGCGGCAAAGTTTTCACAAAACTGCGCGGGGGGGGGAAATTCCGGCGGCATTTGCAAATTTTCCGCCTCGAAAAATTCCCCCAAGGGTTTACCGCAGGCGTATTGATAGGAAGTGGGAATACCTTTAAACAGGGCTTGGAGGGCAGCGGAGGGGATGGGTTCCACCACCTGCACTTCCTTAACCTCACCGTCTTCACGGATAAAGCAGGTGGCCAGACCAAAAACACAGTAATCACTGGCTTGGACATCGGGGGCATTGGGAAATAAGGCAGTATTCATCGAAAAATTTCCTGTGAATGGAGCAGGCGATCGCTGCACTGAAGCAGATCGCCATTCGACCCCAGGATCACCGATCCTAGCCGTCCTCGCTGGATCAAAATCAGCAACCCTGAGCAGGGCCTAGGGGTAACGCTGGGGGCAATGCCCATGAATTTTAGCAAGTCCGCTGCGGTCTGGGGCGATCCCGCAACATCCCTCAACAGAGCAGTGGCGGGATTTATGGGAATGGTGCGAAATTGGGGCGGGGGGGTCTGTAGTGAAGGGCTAGGGTTGTGGTGGGGGCGGGCCAGTTGCTGAGACTGACACAAGCTTTGCCCCTGAGATAGCCACTACACCTTAGGCTGAAGATTATTCGTGGAGGGTCAATCCTTATGCGTTGGGATCAACAAGAGCAGCAAACGAGTATCCATACAACAGATGAGGCAGTGCGTCAATGCCGCGCTCTTGTCCTGGAATATGCCAATCAGGGGGATTATCGGGGGGCGATCGCCCTTTTGGATCAACTGATTGCTGAATATCCCAACAGTGCGATGGATTATAACAATCGGGGTTTGATGTATTTTCGGCTGGGAGATTATGACCGGGCAAATCGGGATTATGATCAGGCGATCGCCCTCGATACTCGTTTAGACAGTGCCTATAATAATCGGGCGAATTGTGCGGTGGCTCAGGGAAAATTAGGGGAGGCGATCGCGGATTATCAAATTGCCTTAGATTTCAACCCGGGCAATCTCCACGCTTGGATTAATCAAGGGATTACCTATCGAGATTTAGGGCTATACGATTTAGCCATTGAAAATTTTGATTTGGTGTTAGTGTTGGGCAGTCGCCTCAAGGGTCGGGTCTATGGGGAGCGGGGGCGGACGTATCATCTGCGGGGAGATTGGAATTTGGCGATCGCCGATTATCAGCGGGCAATTAATTATCTTTCTCCCAGTTTTTCATCCCGTCGCTACAGCAAGCAGGTGGAGAGGTGGCGCGACGAGTTATTAAATCCCACGTTAACGGCGTGAGCTTTTGGGGGTTCTTACGAAAATAGTGCGGGAGTCTTAGAGCAACGTCAATTTATTGCGGGGATGAAAGACGACACGAGCGACTTTAGTCGCCCTCCTTGGGCCAGTCGTGTTATGCTAATCATATTGTATTTCAAACGTCCAGGAACTATCACAAGGCTAAAAACCGACAGGCCTGGAAGCATTTAAGGGTAAGCAGGCAGCGTAATGAGTGGGCGGATTGCCTAC
>NZ_JAYGHW010000083.1:0-2729 GCF_034932185.1 Spirulina sp. CCNP1310
TTCACTCTAGAACTTTTCCCTGTCGATCGCCACTAAAAAAGGGGAGCGATCGCCCCCCTTCATCCCATCAGATCAGCAATCAGTTAACCCGCTTTTTGCTCCTCGATGACGGTTAGTTCATCCACCAAAGCATAGAACAACGCCCGGGCCGCCCGTCCCCGGCAACGAGATCGCACCAAAGCAATAGGGGTTCCGCCCCCTTTTTGGTCATCGTAGATTTTCCCCAGTTCCTGGATAATGGGGGTTTTCCGGTTTCTCCTGACCTCGATGGTGGTAAAGAACCATTGCCAGAGGGCGATCCGGCAAAGGTCACTCCCCCCCACCACCGATGATCGTTTAGTGGCCCCTGAGGAATGTTCACGGGGGGCGCATCCTAACGCCTTCTCAAAGCGACGGCGTGACTTGTGGCGTTTCGTGGGTTTGCCCGACTGCTTACCCTTTCGCACCAGGACGATGGGTTTCCCGTCGTCTCCCAGGTAGTTCTCAAGGGGGAAGATCTGGCTTAACAACAATGCCGCCACCCGTTGGCCAAACTGGAACCGGGCAAACACCCGCTGATAGGGGGCAAACTCTGGGAGGGCAGAGAGTTGGCGCAATTCGTTCTCAAGCTCCCATTCTTCGGTATGGAGATTACAAAGGCGTTGGGCATGGGCGATCGCCTCTGGCCTTAAGCCACTGCCTACCGTTGCTGAGTAGAGGCGATCGTACTTCGCACTTTTCCGAATCCCGGCGATCCAACCCCAAAGCAGGGGAGCATTAGCGGATCTGGTGCGCGTCTGGACATTCGCCCCTTCGGGAAATTGCCACGCGAGATCTTGTCTAATCCGGTTGATGATGGGGGATTGGACGCGGTTGAGATGGGCAAGGCGCAAAACAATCTGTCTGATCCGAACGATCGCCCCCGTGCGAACCTGAACAAATCGGCGGGGGTTGCTGTTGTAGTCGAACCAGTAACAGGCCAGGGCCATCGCGTCCAATTCGTCGGTTTTATCCTCAATATCCAAGGATTCCCGGTAGCTGGCAAGCTGAGTATGTCCGACTAACCAAACCTCGACACCGTTCCGCGCCAGGTGCGTCCCCCACAGTTGGGAGTAATTCACCCCCGTTGGTTCCATGACGGCGATCGCCCGTTCATAGCCCTTGGCCATATCCAGCAACCGCCCCACACCTGCAGCATCAGCATGGCAGGTGACGAACTCAGCGGTATCGTCATAATAATCACGCGGCTCCGTTGGTTTTGCGAAAAGTTTGCAGCACACAACGGATGAGCGGCACACATCAAGACCGATCACAATTAAGCTCATATTCTGTTGAAAGGGTGAAGTAATTGAAAGGAAGAAAGCCGACGAATCACCCAACAGCCGAAGCCGAATTCACTCTGACAGCATTAACTTCTTCCCCGTAAAAAGCCATCGACGGAGCCTATGAAGCAAAAAAGGCGAGAAGCCTGTTTCAGACTGAAAGCCCCGTCCGCATGGCTTGTGAAGGTTGCCCCCCACAGTCCCCCCAGTGAGGGGGAATCTGGGGGTTAACAGGGGATATCTTGGTCGTCTTGATCGGCCAAACTGTTTAGGTAGTTTTTAACCATGAGAGCAGCAGGGCCATGCACTTTCAGGGTTTTACCATCGGTAAAGTGGCAAACTACCGTAGGCTCATGCGCCCAATGCTTATCGGTGTAGTCCAGGATGTGGGTGATGTTGGACAGGCTGATCCAAACGCCAGCAGTCCAGCGATCGCCCATTTTCAGAGAGGGGATGTACAGCAGGTCATTCATGGTCATTGTCATTTCCGTAGATAATTTTTTCGATGAAATGTTTAAGCAAGTCTGCGGTGTAAGGCTCACCTCGGAAAACCATCACTAAATTGCCTTGGCTAGGTATTTCATCAGTTCCGGGAACGGTTTCTTCAAACCAAGTAACTCGACATTTTGCTTGTTCAAAGTCGAATTCTTCAATCTGTTCAATCAGTGACTCGTAGGCTAAGGTCAGTTCTTTCAGTTCCATGGGTAAAAAAGCCCTCAAGCGAGGGCTGCGATGGTTTAGAGAATTTCTTCCCAGGCTTTGCCGTCTAACTCTTCTTGCCCTTCCGGAAAACAGAAGGTGAGGTCGAAACGCTGAGGCGATCTGGCGTTAACGGCCTGGATGCCACGGAGGAAGATCAGCGCATGGCAACGGTAACGGAACACGGCGATCCGGCGTTGCCCTTGGGTGTCTGTCACCACCCACTTTTCGGTTTTGATTTTGGTGGCCATGGTTAATCTTGGGTGATGATTAGGCGGTTTCTGATGATTTGCGCGGTCATGCCACGCTCTTCATAGCGGGTTAACCCCATGTTCTGCATTTCCTCAATGAGGTCTTGCCGAAGGGAATCAAAGAGATCTAGGAGGGTTCCCCCGGTATCGCTGTCGGTCATGTCCTCCGGTAAGAGGGTGAAGGCGGTGGCGATCGCCTCATGGAGTTCAAAGAGGCGATCCAACTTATCGGTTGTTGGGTTCTCAATCATTTGCGGTTAGTCCCGGCTGCGGGTTGCTCCGTAAACGACTTTGTAGAGGTGGTCGCTCACTTGGGCGGCCATGGCCTCACACTTGAGGGCAGCATCAAAGGCATTGCTCTGATCCGCGCTGCTCAAAATTTGCTGAATTTGCGCCGCTTTCTGAATTGCGGCCTGTAGATGTGATTGGCTGTCCATAAGGGTTTAAGGGATAAATGGGCTTGAAGCTGTAACTCCGG
>NZ_JAYGHW010000084.1:0-2364 GCF_034932185.1 Spirulina sp. CCNP1310
TTGAGCCCGGGCGCCGGAAAGCGCCGGTCGGCATCGGTCAGCATGGCAATGGTGAGCGTCAGATAGCCCTGGTCCATCCCGCCATATTCATCGAACCAGCCTTCGGCCGATTGCCAGCCCATCAGCCGCTTGGCGCGTGCCTCCATCAACCCCTGCCATTCGTCGCCGAACTTCTCGGCAAGCCGCGCAAGGCACGCGATAATCAGCGCCTCGTGATTGGACAGTCGCCCGCTTTCCTCATGCCCCGCCAGCCAGCGCGCGCGCTTGGCAAGGAAGGGCGCGATCTCGGCGTCCTCCCACAAGTCGAACATTTCCGCCGCCTCAAGACAGGCGAACAGCGAAAACGCCGCCGCGCCCGAGGCGCGTTCAAACGGGTAATAATCGTCGCAGGAGCCATCTGGATGGGCCGAGCGCGCGGCAAAGCGCACGCCCGCGATTGCCCAGCGGCGCAGTTCGCTTTGCTGGTAATAGGGGCTGCCCGGGATCGGCAGGCTATAGGCCAGCGCCAGCGGCAGCAGAAACGTCTGCGTGATGCCGCAGGGAAAATCGCTGGTGCGCATGTGCCAGTAGCCGCGATCAAAGCACCCGAAAGTCGGG
The DNA here is from genome assembly GCF_034932185.1 of Spirulina sp. CCNP1310. NCBI lineage: Bacteria > Bacillati > Cyanobacteriota > Cyanophyceae > Spirulinales > Spirulinaceae > Spirulina > Spirulina sp. CCNP1310. The sequence goes on from NZ_JAYGHW010000084.1 coordinate 598, forward strand.
CTGATCGGGCTGCGGTCCTGCAGCATCAACAGCTTGGGGATATGGGAGAGCGCCTCGGCTGCGAGCAAAGCGCGCCCGCCTTCAGGGCTGTTCGTCGTCACCGGCATCATCCAGCTCGACCCGCGGCGGCAGTGCCGCCTTGCGCAGGCGATACTGGATATCCTGAAGCAAGCGCCGGTTGATCGCCATCTGCTCGCCCGTGATCGCCGCCACCCACAGCATCACCGCCGTGAGCAGCATACCGGCCGCCGCCACCAAGCTTGGCACGTGCGAGCGATCCGTCCCGTCGATCGTCAGCCATAGCCAGCGACCAATCAGGATAAGGCCCGCGATAAGCAGCGGCAGGCTCAGGCGGAACAGAAACTTGCCCGGCGCATAAACCAGCGCAGTCCGCAAAATCGATTTGGACGAGCGCCAGATATATTGCGGGATCGACCGGATCAGCCGCGAGGGCCGGGTTTCACCATTGACGCCGATCGGCACCGAGACAATGCGGATGCCCGAAAGGCCCGACTGTACGATGGTTTCCAGCGTGTAGGTGTAACTGTCAAAGCTGTTCAGCCGCAGCGCCGCATCGCGCGAAATCGCCCGAAAGCCGCTTGGTGCATCGCGCACCGTGGTCTGCGAAGCCATCCGCACCACCGCGCTGCCCAGCAGTTGCAGCAGGCGCTTGAGGTAGGAGAAATGCGCAATGGTGGTGATCGGGCGATCACCGATAACGAATTCGGCGCGGCGTTCCAGAATGGGCGCGATCAGGCGCGGAATGTCATTGGCGTTATATTGATTGTCGGCATCGAGGTTGACGATGATGTCCGCGCCCTTGGCCAGCGCGTTTTCCAGACCAGCCATGAAAGCGTGCGAGAGCCCCTTGTTAACCGGCACATCGACAATGTGATCGACACCGAGCGCGCGGGCGACCTCGACGGTGCGATCGGTGCTGCCATCATTGATGATCTGCACCTCGATCTTGTCCACCCCCGGAATATCGCGCGGCAGGGCCGCGAGGGTTTCGGGGAGCGTTTCCTCCTCGTTGTAGCAGGGGATCTGGATCACCAGCCGCAAGGGCGCAGGGCGCGGGTGCACCACCACGATCTTGGCCTGCGAGCCGCGCGGCCGGCGCGGTGATGAGGGTTTTGCAACAGTCATACGTGTCTCCGAGCGCGGCCCCCCTATGCGGCCAAGGCCGCGCGCACAAGGCGCAATGCGCGCCCGCCTGTCATTACGCGCGGCAATCGCGGCGAGATGAACACGGTCTCGGCGGGACGTTCAATCCTTTTTCTGCGCAGCTTCGCAGATATGATGCAATCATATTAACCTTTGCATCCAATCGGCGAAACAAAGTGTTGCAAACGCGTGACAGATGTGACGGAAACTTACAATCAATCCGCCCTTTGCGCGCATTGCGCTTGTTGCAGTCCAGACAACATGCAAGGGGACAAACTTGTGCTGCGCGACGCTTGGGGGCCTCAGGCACAGCACACCAAATCGAAGGATGCGCAAAACGCCTTGGCTGCGTTTTGTAGCTCCCGATGCAGGATGAACAAAACCAGACCCAGCTGCTTGCCGCAGCGCGCAGGGGCGCGCGCTGTGTGGTGAGACAGACTGCCAGAGCCAGATCAAACCGCCGCCGTCCGGAGGCGGGTTCACATTCGTTGTAGATACTGAAACCAGGGGAAACTCGATGCGTCTTTCACCAACCGTTCTTCATTCCGCCTCGCTGATCGCAACCGCCGCAGCGATGCTGGGCGTGGCCGCTGCGCCTGCTCA
>NZ_JAYGHW010000085.1:0-1661 GCF_034932185.1 Spirulina sp. CCNP1310
CGTGGCTGTCGTAGTCTGTCTCATGGCGTATCCTTGTGCCCGCGTCGGGCCGTTGAAGAGTCAAGTCATCAACAGGATACGCCGCCTTTCTGTGCCTCGACAGAACACAAATTTCGATAATACCTCGCCTGCTGAATCGCTATCGATGTGCTGATTGCGGAGCGAAACTGGATAATCCAACTCGTCGTCCAGGCGAACCTATTGAGTTCTTCTGTCTACACTGTGATGTGATCTGGGAGACCGGGTTTTCAGAGCCGCGCGATTGAGTGAGGTAGGGTGGGCCGACGCCAGGATGGGTCAAAGTAAATCATGCTCAGCGAGAGCGTCGCTCCAAATCATGTCCTTGCTCTCCCGGAAGTATCTCCGCAACACCTCCTCGACCTGAACGCTCTCAACCTCACTGCGAGCAATCGCATCCAAGAGCAAACGTGAATCGTTCGAACTCATCCTCGTGGCGGACTTCACGTGACAGCAGCCATAGCCATCGAATGAAATCCTGCGAATGGAAACTGTGCCGGTATCATCCGTGTCGAAGTCCGCGAATACACTGCCTCCCTGCAAAGACAGGCAAAAGCTGCATGGGCGGGTCGGCATCACCGGAAATGTCTCAATTGCGATGCTCATGGTGTGGTTGAGTCGCCTAGCTTGACTATACGATGACCACCGCATTGCCTATAGGCTGCAAAGTTGTCAGCCTAACACGCAGGCAATCAATTGCGGACGGGTGGCGGGGGGCAGATGGCCGCGAAAGGTCTTCCCACGTGAGTCCACTTCGACGGCCATCTGCCCCCGGAACGCATGACTCAGGCGAACGTGATTCGCAACTGGGGCCAGATTGTCGATGGCGTCTGCTCCGAATGCAATGCTTATCCTGGAAATCTGACCACAGCCACCCTACCGGGGGCTTCCGCTAACGCGGAGCGCCCCCGCCACCCTGTCGTTGATTCCGACTCGATATTCGTCGCCTCAAAGACCCGACAGGGTTTTTTGCACAGGTCGGTTTTAGTATGTACGAACAGACACGAAACAGTGGGATTCGTCTTTTTCGTCATGGATGACGATTTGTAGTCGGTAACGCTGGGATTTCCACTCGAACGCTCGGCAGCTATTCGAAATTGTGAACTCCTTATGCGCGCTATTGTCGATGCGTCCGCTTGCACGGAATCCCCAAACGGACACAGCTGTTCCGACGGCAAATTCCGTGCGTTGAAACTTTCCACCACTGAGACGTTCGTCTTGCTTACGAATGAAATCATCGGCCAAGCTGCGTGTCGTCGTAAATGTACAGATACAGAACGGGTCGGACGGGCGGCACTGTCAAATGGCATTGTATTTGGGTGCCACTGGCCTTAGCCAGTGTCAATGTGGATTCAATCGAAACATCCGGGTGGAGGGCCGTGGAGAAAAGGTAGCAACGGAGCCTGTTGTTTCACAGGTTCACACTGGTAATAACGGGCAGAGGACCAATTCCAGTCGATCGCTCTTTGGCACAGGCCACGTCGGACGGGGTTCAGGTGGATATACTCAATGGCCGCCATAATTGCTGATCGGGAATGAATGTTACGGTCGTAGCCAGCACCTTCCTGCCAGAATCGAAAGCAGAATTTCCCCGGCCGTTCTCTGACCACCAGTTGCTGCAACAGCCCCGACTGCCGGTCGTG
>NZ_JAYGHW010000086.1:0-1429 GCF_034932185.1 Spirulina sp. CCNP1310
TGCCGGATAAAAAAGCTGCCCAGACTCACCAGAAACCTCATGGAGATGACTCCTGAGGCTGCAGCGCTGCGCCGCCGGTCTGACTGCGCCCAGGGTTTGCTTGCGCTATGACGGAGGCGAACCAGCCGCCAACCGCGTTGGTGTAATAGCGCGGCGAAAGCGGTCCGACCCGCTCGCACGGCGCGGCGTCGGGATGGTCCGAGCTGCCAAGGAAACGGCGGGACTCATCTGCGGTGAGCGAACGGCGGCCGGCGGGCAAGCGATCGCAAGCCGCTTCGACGAGTGCACGCCCCTCCAGCTGCCGGTCGGAGACATCCCAAACCCGCGCAGCGTTATCATCAGACGCTACAACAACCCGCCGACCATCAGGTGAGATATCAACGTGATTTAGTGAAATTTGGCTAAAGTCGCCCCGCGAAGGCCCCCGCAGCGCCACGAGTGCTTCACCGGTCTGCACGTCCCATAAACGCGTTGTATTATCATTTGACATAGTTACGACAGTCCGCGCATCGGGTGATAGAATTGCACTTTCTATCCCGCCTGAAAGCACGAGAAGCGTGTCGGCAGTCCGCACGTTCCAAATACGCGCGGTTCCATTGCCGGAAGTAATGATCGAACGACCGTCGGACGAAAACGCCGCTTGATGGACCGGGCTTTCGTCACCACCTAGCACCGCAACTATTTCACCAGTGGATATGTCCCAAACGCTTGCCTCCCCGATAAACCTTACTCCTCTATCCGGATTGTCCCACGAAAGTGTCAGCATGTGCCGGCCGTCTGGAGAAAACTCTGCATACCGAACGCTAGCTATATGACGCTCAAGCACGGCGAGCTCGGCACCTGATTGCGCGTCCCACACACGCGCAGTTTTGTCGGTGGATGCTGTAACAATTTGGTGCCCATCCGGCGAAAACGCGGCATGGTTGAGCCCCTCTGTGTGGCCGGCGAGTACGGTGAGCTCATCCCCCGTCTGCGCATCCCAAACTCGCGCGGTGTAATCGCCGGACGCCGTCAAGATCCGCCGCCCGTCAGGCGAAAACGCGGCATGCGTGATAAATGATCCGTGACCGGCAAGCACGGCGAGCTCATTGCCAGTCTGCGCATCCCAAACACGCGCGGTGTTGTCGTTGGACGCCGTCACGATCCGGTGGCCATCCGGCGAAAACTCCGCGTGCGAAAGAGGTGTGTGCCCCTCGAGAACGGTGAGCAAATCGCCGCTTTCCGCCCCCCAAACACGCGCGGTACCGTCCCACGATGCTGTCACGATTCTCTCTCCATCTGGTGAGAACTCTGCAAACCTTACGCTATTTGTATGACCGAGAAGCACGGCGGCAGGGCCAATGGCCTGGGCTCCCCATAAACGCGCAATACCATCTGATGATGCAGTCAAAATCCTGTGCCCGTCCGGCGAAAACTCAGCATGCAGGCG
>NZ_JAYGHW010000087.1:0-1217 GCF_034932185.1 Spirulina sp. CCNP1310
GGGTGCATCTCAATTAGGAGATGAGTAAATATACTCATTACAATTCCTCCTCAAAAGCCTACATAATTTAGACACTGTTGACCACCTTTGACCCATGACTCCCCAAACGCAGGCTGAACTCCAGCAACACCTTGATGCGATTGCCGCGATTCTCTACCAGGAAGCCAACCCTTCTGAACTCAAAACCCTTGAAGGCATTGAGAAAAGCGTTCACTCTCTTGCGCTAGAACACGTCTTGCCTCAACTGGGATTTTTTTTATCAACACAGCGACCGACCGTCACAGCGGAAAACAACGCACCCTGACCAGTATTATCGGGAAACTCACCCTGACGACCGCTCAAGCCCAACAACTGCAAGTCAAGCCTGGCAATCGTTGGAGTCCGTACTTTGAGAAGTGTTGCTTGCTCGTTAGTGCCAATAACTCTTACCAACATGCTGAAGAGGATATCAAGATGCTGACTGGGATGAGTGTCTCCCACAGCACGTTGCAACGCATGGTACAGGGAGAGGATTGGTGTGAGGTGGAGATAACTGACCCCATTGAAGAACTGAGCTTAGATGGAGGAATGGTTCGCCTGCGCACTGAGGAAGGTCAAGCCTGCGAGTGGAGAGAATACAAAGCCTTAAATGTCCACGGGCAAGAGGGTGTAGCATTTTTTAAGAACAATCAAGGGCTAGTAGATTGGGTGAATGCCCAGCCCCGGGCACAACAGTTTACCTGTATCGGGGATGGTCATGATGGGGTGTGGAACATTTTCAGTGAGATAGGGACACTACAGCAACGGCTCGAAGTGCTCGATTGGTATCACCTGATGGAGAATGCTCACAAGGTGCAAGGCACAGCGGCTCAACTGTCGCAGATAGAAACATGGCTGTGGCGAGGGGAATGTGGGAAGGTAATAAAGTATCTACGCCAAGAGCAATGTCGGGGAGTTACAGGATTTATCAATTACTTAAGGCATCATCAGACTCGGATTATCGACTACCAGGCTTGGCAGGCAGCGGGGCAATCGATTGGTTCGGGTCGAGTTGAGTCGTTGGTGAAACAAATTGGGTTAAGGGTGAAGTTGCCAGGGGCACAATGGCGAAGGGAGAATGTGCCAAAGGTGTTAAAGCATAGGTGTGCGTACCTGAATGGGGCACTGACGGCTTAATTGGATTACAATCATATACTTGGTCTGAGTAATTATACTCATCTCCTAACTGAGATGTACCC
>NZ_JAYGHW010000088.1:0-1059 GCF_034932185.1 Spirulina sp. CCNP1310
TTATGCTGCGTAGTTGACGGATTCGTGTTGAAAGTAGTTCATCACAATTTGGGGTTGTTTCTGGGTACTACGGAGATAGGAGCGGAGTTCGTCCAGTAGTTCCTGGCGGTTGCCGGGGCGACGGCGGCCGAGGGCGTTGGATTTCACGTCCTGGTTGAGGAGTTCGTCCGGGTTCAGATCGGGGCTGTAGCCGGGCAGGAAAAACAGGGACAGGCGGTCCGCGTGCCGGGCCACCCAGCGACTCACTTTCCCTGAGCTGTGGACCGGGTGCCCATCGACGATCAAATAGATTTTTCGCGACGATTGCCGCAGCAGACGTCTCAGGAAGTCGATCATGACATCTCCGGTGAACCGTTGTGTAAACACCATAAATGTGAGTTTGCCGCGATTTGTGATGGTTGAAATCATGTTGCAGCCGAACCGCTTCCCAGTGCCTGGAATGACCGGCGTCTGTCCCTTGCGGCCATATGAGGTGCCGGTCTGATGATCGCTCCGCAACCCCATTTCGTCCCCCCAGTGAATCTCTGCCCCCTCGGATTTCGCCTGGCGGGCGATCACGGGATACTCGGCGCCCAGCCACTGCCGCACCGCCACCGGATCCCGTTCGTAGGCACGTCTGAGCGGCTTTTGCGGGGTGAACCCCCACTTCTTGAGATAGCGGCCAATCGTCCACACACTCAATTTCAATCCCCAGCGATGTTCAATCAACTCTTGCACCGCGGCCCGTGTCCACAAAGAGAAAGACAATTTGAGTTGATCGGGGCAGCGGTCGGTGATGATCCGCACGGTCGTTGCCGCTTGATGCCCTTTCAGGGTCGATCGCCGGGGGCGGCCGCGCGGACGAGACGTCAGCGCCCGCTCTCCCGCGGCCTTGTAAGCTTTCAGCCATTGATACACGGAGGTCTTCGACACACCGAATGTCCGCACGGCGTGCGCCTTGGACATCCCCTCGTCGACCACCGCCCGCACCACCCGACGCCTCAGGTCTTCCTGAGCCTCGGCCGTTAGTGATCTGCCATCAGTTGTATCCATATCCATAAAACACCACATCCCTAAAAA